>CAYQLN010000043.1:0-6153 GCA_964418455.1 uncultured Christensenella sp. | reverse complement strand
GCGCTTTGATAGGAACGCCCGCGTCCATAAGCGCTAAGGTCGAACCGCATACGCTGCCTTGCGAAGTGGAACCGTTAGAACTCAAAACTTCGGAAACTATTCTTATCGAATAAGGGAATTCTTCGGGAGAAGGAATAACGGGTTCCAACGCGCGTTCCGCAAGGGCGCCGTGTCCGATTTCTCTGCGGCCCGGACTCTTTAAGGGTCTTGCTTCGCCGGAAGCGTACCCCGGCATATTGTATTGATGCATATATCTCTTTTGAGATTCGCCGTCAAGTCCTTCGAGTTTTTGAGCCTCGTTGAGCATACCGAGCGTACAAGTCGACATAACTTGCGTCATTCCTCTTGTGAATACGCCCGAACCGTGAACTCTGGGAAGCACGCCCGCTTCGCACCAGATTTTTCTTATTTCGTCGAGTTTTCTTCCGTCCGGTCTTATTCCCGTATTGGTTATTTTCGCTCTTACCTTTTCTTTGGTGAGATAATAAAGCGCGTCTTTAATCTCTCTTTCTTTGCCCTCGAAAACGGTTGCGAAATGTTCTAAACAATCTTTTTCGACGGCGTCTTGTCCCTCTTGACGGGTTTTTCTGTCGAAAGTATCGAGCGCCTTATCGAGTTTATCGCTCGCGTATTCGCGAACGGCTTTGTCTATTTCTTCGGGAACGTGATAAAGTTCCATTGGTTTTTTGGGCTTTCCGATTTCTTTAACTATTTCCTCTTGGAAAGCGCAAAGACGTTTGATTTCTTCGTGTCCGAAAAGAATTGCTCCGACCATTTCGTCGTCGCTGATTTCCTTCGAGCCCGCTTCAACCATCATTATAGCGTCCTTCGTTCCCGCAAGATTCAACGTCAAAAGACTTTTTTCGCGTTGCGCCGCGTCGGGATTGATTACGTATTCTCCGTCTACCATACCTACGACAACGCTTCCCGTAGGTCCTGCGAAAGGAATATCGGAAATACTTATCGCTATGCTGCTTCCTATCATTGCCAAAGGTTCGGGTTGAACGTCGGGTTCTACCGAAAGCGCGGTCGCTATAACGATAACGTCGTTAAAAAGACCTTTCGGGAAAAGCGGACGTATGGGTCTGTCGATAAGTCTGGAAGTTAAAATAGCCTTATCGCTCGCTCTGCCTTCGCGCTTTTTAAATCCGCCGGGGATTCTGCCTATCGAATACATTTTTTCTTCGAAATCGACGCCGAGAGGGAAATAATCCATTCCGTCGCGCGGTTTATCCGCCATGGTTACGTTTACCATAACCGCGGTTTCTCCGCAACGAACTATACACGAACCGTTTGTTTGTTCGCAGTATTTACCCGTTTCGACGATAAGTTCTCTTCCGCCCAAAGTGGTTTTAAAAACTCTGTAAGTATCTGTCATTTTTATTTTCTCCTATTTTCTCTTCTTCTATATTCTTGCAAGGTTTACGCAACTGCGAAAACGCTTAAAAATAATATCAATTAAACAAAAAACGGGCGACATAAAAAAGCCGCCCCTTTTTTTACTTTCTTAAATCCAACTCAGCGATAACCTTTCTGTATCTTTCGATGTCGAGGTTTTGCAAATACTTTAAAAGCCCGCGACGTTCGCCGACCATTTTCAAAAGTCCGCGTCTCGAATGATTGTCGTGTTTATTCGCTTTCAAGTGTTCGTTTAAGTGATTGATTCTTTCGGTTAAAAGCGCGATTTGCACTTCCGCAGAACCGGTGTCGCCCTCGTGACGGGCGAATTTTGCTATGATTTCGTTTTTCTTTGCTTTATCCATTTTCTTATTTTACCTCCGTGTTTTATGGAATAATTCGCTATTGACAACGCTCGGGGTGGAGAACCGCAAAGCCTTGTCAAAGCACCAAGCTTAATGAGTATATCAAATTTATTTCGTTTTGTCTACTGTTTTTTTAAGTTTTTGTTTCGTCTTCGATTTTTTTTGCGTTTTTTCCGCTTCTTTTTTTCTGCGCTCTTCGGCGCATTCTTCGATTACTTGCAAATAATAGTTCCTAAGTTCTTCCGCAACGCTGTCCCAAGAACGATAGACTTCTTTATAAACGTTTTCTTTTATATCTTTCAAAACTTCTTTACGCGCGATTATTTCTTGAATTTTATCCGCCCACGCGGTTGCGTTTTCTTGCGCCAAAAACCCGTTCCTGCCGTCGGAAATAATTTCCGCGGTCGAGCACCCCTCCGTCATAACGGAAGGTAATTTCATCGCCGCCGCCTCGATGGGCGCAAGGCTTGCCGTATCGAAAGTCGAAGGAAACAAAAACAAGTCGCTTACGAGATAATACCCCGAAAGCAAGTTTCTGTCCATAACTTTTCCCACGAAAAGCACGCAGTCGTTTAGCCCCGCTTCGGCAACGTGTTCTTTCAATTTCTTTTCGTAACTTCCCGAACCGACTATTATATACTTGAATTTAACGCCGCGGTCTTTTAATATTTTGAGGGCTTTTACCGCCAAATCGAGTTTTTTGTTTTCGACTATTCTTCCGACGGATAGAAAAACGTTATTCTCATCATTTAAACCGTGCAACTCGGCGACGCGATTTCTTAATTCTTCGTAGTTTGCGGGATAAACGAGGTCGGTGCCGTTCCTTATGACTTTAACGTTTCCTTTATACCCGTATTCGCGTATGGTTTTCACGGTGCCGTCGGATACGCATATAACTCTGTCCGCTTTATAAAACGGACGCATTATATACCACATCATTATCTTACGCAAAGGTTTCCACGACAATATTCTTCCGAAATCTTCGTGATAGCGCGTATGTAGAGTTATAATCGACGGAATACCCCTTTTTTTCGCCGCCTTTATGGAATGGTAACCGAGCGCGAACGGCGAATGTGCGTGAACCACGTCGAACGGGTCATCTTTATCGATTAAAGCCTTTATTCCCGATTTATCTATTCCGGGGAGAGCGCACCTGTATTTTTCCGCAACGGGAAAAGATAATATCCTGTGCACTTTAAACGGTTCGTTGTCTTTATATTTCGGATACTTCGGCACCGTTATTTCCACTTTCGTGTCGCCGCGTTCGGTCATACACCTCGAAAGATTGCTGACCAATATGGTAGGCCCGTCGAAATTAGGAAAATAGGTATCGAGAACTTCCATTACTTTTATTTTGTTTTCGCTCATATCGGTTACTTGTTAAAAAGATTTAACTTCCCTTTCATTATGTTTTCGAATTTATTTATATAGGTCGCCACGTCTTTGGGACTTGCGTACCTTTCTATTTTTTGCCCGCCGCAATAAACGACCTTGCTTATTGCGTTCGCGCCGCAAGCGACGACGCTCGTGGTTTCTTCCATTACGTCTACGTTATATACGCACGCTTTGCCGACTTTCGCGTAGCCCGTGTTTTCAAGATTCCCCGCCGAATATTTTTGCCTGTATAGATAATACGGCGAATATCCGTTTGCTTGCAAAGCGTCGTGCGCGTAGTCCACCATCTCTTCTATTCCGTTACCGTCGAGCCTTTTAACGCTCTGAGTTAAATAGGAACCTTTTTTCAAGCACAACGTATGCACCGTTATGTTTTCGGGAGAGAGTGACACGGCTTTATCTAAACTATATTTAAAGTCCTCGAAATCCTCTCCGTCCAATCCCGCGATTAGGTCCATATTGACGTCGAACAAATCTTTTGCCAAACGATATTTTTCCAAAATATCCCGCTCTGTATGTTTTCTGCCTATCAAATCGAGGGTTTTTTGATTAAACGTTTGGGGATTTACGCACACCCTCGTTACGCCGTGATTTTTTAGTATTTTGAGATTTTCTTCCGTTATAACGTCGGGTCGTCCCGCTTCCACCGTAAATTCCACGCCCGTATTTATTTTGTCTATTTCGCAAAGTATTCTTTCTAAATTCTTTTCGCTTAAAGACACGGGAGTCCCGCCGCCTATATATATGCTCCGCAATTTTTTTACGAGCGGCGCGCTTTCTTTTATTTCTTCGATAAGAACGTTTACGTATTCTTCAACGTTTTCTTTCGCCGACCTGATATCCTGGCTTATAAAAGAACAATATCTGCAACGAGTAGGGCAAAACGGAACGAACACGAAAAAATCGGTATTGTTCGGATTTATTTCGTATATCCCTTTTTGCGATTGAATAATTTTTTTGACGAGTTGAGTTTTCTTTTCGCTGACTTTCATTGTATTAAAGAAAAAGTCCTCGAACTCGCCTTCCTCTTCTATGGCGGAATAGGCGAGTTTCGTAGGTCTTATGCCCGTTAACGCGCCCCAAGGCAGTTCTTTGCCGAGAACCCTCGACAACGCTTTGTATAACGAAAGTTTAGCATAGCGTTTAACCAATCGTTTGCGAACTATTTCGTCGCTCGTGTCGGGAATCAGATTTCCGTACGCGTAACTTTGTCCGTTTATAACGAAAGTGTTTACCAATCTGTCTTGGCTTTCTTTGAAAAGATGTTTGATATTTATGTCGTTTTCCGTGCCGAAAGCGGAAAGCACTTCCCTTAGGTCGCTTTCGAAATTTTTTAGCGGTGTATCTATCATAAGTATGAATTATACGGATTATTATTCCTTTCGTATTTTAAAGTGGTCGTTTCGCCGTGCCCCGTATAAACAGTGAAATCTCCTTCGAGCGAATAAAGTTTTTTTAACGATTTTTTCATATCTTCGAAACTACCCGTAGGGAAATCCGTTCTCCCTATCGAAAGTTTGAACAACGTATCGCCCGAAAAAAGCGAGTTTCCCGTTATATAACAAACGGACCCGTCGGTATGCCCCGGCGTGGACAAAACTTTTATTTTATAGCCTTCCAAAAAAAGCGTTTCGCCGTCGCGCACTTTATAATCGGGAGTGAACGAGTGAAAACTCAAACCGAACTCGTCGGCAAGAGTTTCGCCTGAAATAAGTTTTTCGAAGTCTTTTTCGGGCGCGTATATCTTCACCCCGTCGTCTTGCAATCTTTTCGCGTTGCCGGAATGATCGAAATGCGCGTGCGTTAAAAGTTCCGCTTTTATTTTCACGCCGAGTTCGTTCGCCGTTTTTCTAACCTTTTCGAAATCCTGCCCGCCGTCGATTATAACGGCGGTTTTCGAAGTTTCGTTTACCAGAAAATACGTGTTCACTCCGAGCACGCCCGTTTGTATTTTTATTATTTTCATTAAGTCGTCGTCCTAAACACGTCGGTAATCTTCGGCTCTTGCTTTAATTTTACGATGAGATTTTCGAGTTCCTGTTTTCCGTTTACCCTAACGTTAAAATCGACCACGGATTGAGAAAGTTTATTGTCCGTTCTTCCGTTTGTGGATAGAATTACCAAATTCAACTTCGCCACTACTCCCGAAACTACCGACAAAATTTCCATTTGATTATCGCCGATAACCTTTATTCCCGCGTTATAAGCCGAACCGAGTCTATCCGTCCAATTTACTTCTATGAGTCTGTCTTTGTCTATTTGTTTTAAATTCGGGCAGTCGCGCCTGTGAACGGTAACTCCCCTGCCGCGAGATATAAAACCTACAACGTCGTCGCCGGGGACGGGGTTGCAACAGCCTGCGAAACGCACCAAAAGATTGGGCATTCCTTTCACTTCGATACTGCCGCGAGTGGTTTTTACGCCGACGAATTTGTTTATCTCTTTTTTAGGTTGGTTCTTCCTGTAAAAATCAATCAGTTTTAATATAACTTGATTGGTGGAAACCGCGCCGAAACCGACCGAGGCGAACATTTCTTCTTGATTGGAAAAAGAAAGTTTAGAGGCTATTCTTAAAAACGAATCTTCGTTAAGCAGTTCGCCGAGAGAGTATCCGCGACGTTTCGCCTCTTCTTCGAGCATATTTTTTCCCGTCTTGATGTTTTCTTCTTTCATCTCTCGGCGGAAAAATTGTTTGATTTTTACTCTCGCGCTGGAACTTTTTACTATCTTTAACCAATCCCAAGAAGGACCTTTGGAGTTTTGAGAGGTGATTATTTCCACCACGTCGCCCACTTGCAAAGTATAGTTTAGCGGAACTATTTTAGAGTTGACTTTGGCACCGACGCACTTGTTTCCGATTGCCGAGTGGATATTGTAAGCAAAGTCGAGCGGCGTCGCGTCCTTAGGCAAACTTATAACGTCGCCCTTGGGAGTAAACACCAATACCTCGGAACTGTATATATCGCCTTTGAGCGTGTTTAAAAACACTTTACTG
>CAYQLN010000042.1:0-6383 GCA_964418455.1 uncultured Christensenella sp. | reverse complement strand
TAAAGTGTTAAGTCTTACGGAGAGAACGGCGGACGACGCGAAAAAGGTTTGCGAAGAGTTCCGTAAAAACGGATTGAGAGCGGAAGCCGATATAAGGAACGAAAAGATAGGTTATAAAATAAGAGAAGCGCAACTTGAAAAAGTTCCTTATATGATTATCTTGGGCGATAAGGAAAAAGAGAACGGAGTGGTTTCCGTTCGAGACAGGAAGAAAGGCGATTTAGGGCAAATGAAGTTGGAAGAAATTATCGCAAAACTTATCGAACAAGATAAAAATAAAATTGTATAAATGAAAAACGCGAATTATTTTCGCGTTTTTTTCTATAAAATTCTGCAAATAAAACAAGCGAACACGCAGGAAGCGAAAGAAGCGACGAGCGATATTACGATAGGCAACAAAAGATTTTTTGTTTTTGCTCCCGCGAAATAAACGGCGGCGACGTAAAAAACCGTTTCGCTGCTCCCGTATATAACGCATGCGCAACGTGCCAAATATCCGTCCACGCCGTATTTATTGAAAATATCGGTTAAAACGGCAAGCGAACCGTTTCCCGAAAAAGGTTTTATAAGAACTAATTTAGTTAATTCTTTGGGGATTCCCAACACTCCGAATATCGGCGCAAGTAATTCGGTTATAAAGTTCGATAAACCGCTCGCTTCAAAAAGTTCGGTTAAAACGAATATGCTTACAAGAAAAGGAAAAACCGAAGTTGCAAAAGGTATCGCGCTTTTTGCGCCGGTAGTAAACGCGTCGTAGGTTTTAACTTTTTTTATAAAACAAAAAATCAACAGCGTTATTATTAAAATCGGTATAAAATACACACTCATATCTTACGTTTCTTGTTCTTGTTTTTTATGAATATTTTAACGAGTAAAACGCCTATAACGGTGGAAAGCAACGTCGATAAAACGGTGGGTAAAATAATATCGGAAGGAGAAACCGAGCCGAGAGAGGAGCGGAGAGCCAAGACAGATGAAGGGATTATCTGAACGCTTGTCGCGTTTATGACGAAAAACATTGCGATGGCATATTCGGTGTTTTCGTGTTTTTCGAGTTCTTTAATGGATTTTATTCCCATCGGCGTTGTCGCTCCGCTCATACCGAGAACGTTTGCGGAAATATTGAGCGACATAAAATCGTTTGCTTTTTCAGGGATTTCGCCGAATAGAAATTTGTTTAAAGGTTTTAAGAGTTTTGCTAATTTTTTTGAAAGTCCGGTTTTTTCCAACAGTTCGAATATTCCCATCCAAACCGCATAGATTACAACCATTTTAAGGGTTAATTCAAGCGCTTTTTCTCCGCCGAAAAGCATTGTCGTGCAGGAAATCAGCAAAACTATGCCGAAAATTATATTCATATAAAAACTTTATGCCTTATAATCCTTGAATATGAAAATAAATTGTGTTAAAATTATTAGTAATAAAAAATCGAGGTAATTGCTTTGAAAAAACCGTATTATATTACAACCGCAATAACATACACGTCGGGAAAACCGCATATCGGCAACACATACGAGGCTGTTTTGGCAGACGCTATCGCACGTTTTAAAAGATATCAGGGATATGACGTTCGTTTTCAGACCGGAACAGACGAGCACGGGCAAAAAATAGAAGAAAAAGCGGCTGAAAAAGGAATTTCTCCGAAAGAGTTCGTCGACGGGGTCGCAAAAGAAATTCAAGATATTTGGGATACGGTCGGGGTTTCATACGATAAATTTATAAGAACTACCGAAGAGTATCACGAAAAACAGGTCCAAAAAATATTTAAGAAACTATACGAACAAGGCGATATATATAAAGGATCGTATGAGGGCTGGTATTGTACGCCCTGCGAATCTTTTTGGACGGAAAGTCAACTTGTCGACGGAAAGTGTCCCGATTGCGGAAGACCGGTAGTTAAATCTAAGGAAGAAGCATATTTTTTCAGAATGAGCAAATATGCCGACAGATTAATGAAATATTATGAAGAGCACCCCGAATTTATAACGCCCGTTTCGAGAAAGAACGAAATGGTAAACAACTTCTTAAAACCAGGACTTCAAGATTTATGCGTTTCGAGGAGCACTTTCAAATGGGGAATCCCGGTTGATTTCGACGATAAGCACGTAGTATACGTTTGGTTGGACGCTTTAGTAAATTATATAACGGGATTAGGATACGACGTAGAGGGCAATAGCGACGAAAATTATAACAAATATTGGCCGTGCGACGTGCACGTTATCGGAAAAGACATAATCAGATTTCATACCATTTATTGGCCGATTTTTTTAATGGCATTGGGACTTCCGTTGCCCAAAAAGGTATACGGGCACGGTTGGCTTTTGCAAGAGGGCGGAAAGATGAGCAAGTCGAAGGGTAACGTTATTTATGCCGACGATTTAGTCAGATTTTTCGGTAAAGACGCCGTTAGGTATTACGTTTTAACCGCGATGCCGCAAGATAACGACGGGTTGATTTCTTGGGAAAGCATAATAGAAACGATTAACGGCGAATTGGTAAACGTTTTCGGCAACTTGGTAAACAGGACCGTGGCGATGAGCAATAAGTATTTCGGCGGAATCATTAAAAATGGCAACCAAACGGAAGCGGTTGACGACGACTTGAAAAAAGTTGTTCTTGGCGCTCGCGATAAGGTTGCGAAAAAAATAGAAGAATTTAAAATCGCCGAAGCAATATCCGAAATTTTCAACGTTTTCCGCAGAGCGAATAAGTATATAGACGAAACTATGCCTTGGGTTCTTGCAAAAGACGATAATAAAAAAGAAAGATTGCAAACCGTTTTATATAATCTTGTGGAAAGTATTTTATTCGGTGTATCTTTGCTTTCCGCGTTTTTGCCCGATACTTGCGATAAGACTGCGAATATATTGAATTTGAAACTAAAAACATACGAAGAACTCAATCTATTCGGCTCGTTCGAACAAACAAAGGTAAGCGATTCTCCCGATAAACTTTTCGGTCGGATAGATGCGGAAGCGGTTATGAGCGAAGTAAATAAGATGATCGAAGAAAGGAGTGCGAAAAGTATGCAAACCGTTGAAAAGGAAGAGAAAAAGGCTAAAGAACCAATAGAGTTTAGCGATTTCGAAAAATTAGAAATGAAAATCGCTTTGGTTACCGCTTGCGAAAAAATAGAAAAGAGCAATAAACTTTTAAAACTTACGGTAAAAATCGGCGAAGAAGTTAGGACTGTAGTCAGCGGTATCGCGTTAAAATATTCGCCCGAATATTTAATTGGAAAAAAACTTATGATGATAACCAACTTAAAACCCGTGAAACTTTGCGGAGTTATGAGCGAAGGAATGATTTGTTGTGCGGAAAACGAGCAAGGCGATTTGGCATTCTTGTCTCCCGAGCACGACATAGAAGACGGTAGTCAGGTCTTTTGATGTTTGTCGATACGCACTGTCATTTAAACGACGATAAGTTTGAAGATATTGATTCCGTATATCGTGCTATGATTGATAGCGAAGTAGATTTTGCCATCAATATGGGATGCGACACGGAGTCTTCTCTTTGCGGGCAATCGCTTGCCGAAAAATTTTCGAAAATATATTTCGGCGCAGGATTTCATCCGAGCGAAGCGGAAAGGTTTTCAACTTTTTCGCTTGATACGATAAAAAAAATAGCAAATCATCCGAAGTGTGTTGCGATAGGAGAAATAGGGTTGGATTATCACTATGAGGGTTACGATAAAAAAGCGCAGTTGAACGCTTTTGTCTCCCAATTAGAACTTGCAAACGAATTAAAGTTGCCCGTTTCCGTTCATTCGAGAGACGCTACTTCGGATATGATAGAAACGTTGAAAGCAAATAAAAATTTGCTTTTAAACGGTTGCGTTATGCATTGTTTTTCGGGTAGCAAAGAAACTGCCAAAATATTGCTCGATTTAGGTCTATATATTTCTTTTTCCGGCACGTTGACTTTTAAAAATGCAAAAAACCTGCACGAAACGGCTAAATTCGTTCCCCTTGAAAGATGTTTAACCGAAACGGACAGCCCTTATCTTGCGCCCGAACCGTATAGAGGGAAAAGAAACGAACCTGCTTATGTGGGAAACGTGGCTATAAAACTTGCGGAAATTAAAAATATGGAAAAGAGCGCGGTTTTTGAAATTTTAAAAGACAACGCGCACAGAGTCTTCGGCAAAATAAAAAAATAAAGCCGAAAAATTCGGCTTTATTTATCTCTCAAATCATTTGTAAAAGATGATTATTTAGTAAGGAAAATCCTTACGTTAATAGTATGCGAAACTTTATTTTCGTTATACTTTATTTTTATAGGTAATAAATGGTAAACGATTATAAAAGAATTTTGGAAAAGAACGGATTTTTTTTCAAAAAAGCATTTGGTCAAAACTTTATTTTCGACGAGAATTTATTGGATGAAATCGTATCTCGGTCCGGTGTTACGAAAAACGATACCGTTTTGGAAATCGGCTTAGGAGCGGGTGCACTAACGAAAAGTTTGGCAAAGAAAGCAAAACGCGTCGTCGGTTATGAAATAGATTTAAAACTCAAACCTGTTTTGAGTGAAGTTTTAAAAGATTTCGACAACGTGGAAATTGTTTATAAAGACGTTTTAAAAGATTCCGTTTCGGCAATAGACGCAAAAATAGGCGAAGATTTTATATTGGTTGCAAATTTACCTTACTACATAACTACGCCGCTGATTATGCGTTTTTTGGAACAATCCGAAAAGGTTAAGGCTATGTTCGTTATGGTGCAGGAGGAGGTTGCGGAAAGACTTGCTTCGAACGAAAAAAGCGGAGATTACGGCGCTATTACCGTTGCTATAAATCTTCGTGGCTCGGCAAATATAGTTATGCGCGTCGATAGGAGCAATTTTTGCCCCGTCCCAAACGTGGATTCCGCGGTTGTCGGTATAATTATAGACAGGAACAAAACGGTCGGCGTCGATTTGGAAAGCGTTAGAAAGATTGTTAGAATCGCTTTCCAAAATCGCAGAAAAACATTGGCAAATAACCTTGTTTACGGATTAAAGAAAGATAGAAACGATATAAACGAAATATTAAAAGAAACGGGCTTAGACGAATTGGTTCGAGGGGAAGAGTTGTCTGCAAATCAATTCGTTTGTCTGACAGAAGCTTTAAAGGTGAAGTTTAAGGAATTATGAAAAAAATAGTCCTTGCAAGCGGCAACAAAGATAAATTAAAAGAAATACGACAAATACTCGTAGGCTACGAAATAGTTTCCTGTGCGGAAGAGGGGTTTTGCGGCGACATACAAGAAAACGGTAGTTCTTTTTACGAAAACGCTTTAATTAAAGCAAAAACCGTTTCGCAAGCATTGAATATGCCCGTTTTGGCAGACGATAGCGGTATTTGCGTAGAAGCGTTAAACGGAGCGCCGGGTATATACAGCGCGCGATATGCCGGCGACGGAAACGACCAAAGCAATAATCTTTTGTTGTTAAAAAATCTTAAAGACAAAAGCAATAGAAAAGCGAAATATGTTTGCGTTATGGTTTTTTATAAGCCGAACGGAGAAATTATTTACGCGGAAGGCGAAATGAAAGGAGAAATTCTATCGGAGCCCGTCGGTAACGGCGGTTTCGGATACGATCCGTTGTTTTTTAGTTACGAACTGAATAAACCTGTCGGTTTGTCTTCGGCAGAAGAAAAAAACAAGGTTAGTCACAGATACAAGGCGTTAAAAAATCTTTTGGAAAAACTTAATGAAAACGATTTTGGTTCTTAGCGATACTCACGGCAATATATCGGCAATGGAAAAATTGAAGAATATAATGAGAGAGAGCGATTATATTTTTCATTTGGGCGACTATGAAAAAGATATTTCAATCTTTCGCGAGTTTTCAGGGAAGGTAGTGTCGGTTAAAGGAAATTGCGACGGCGGCGGAACGGATAAAGTAATTGAAGTCGAAGGGCTTAAAATTTTTTTGACTCACGGCGATAGATACGGTGTGAAAAACGGACTGCTCGATTTGAAATTAAAAGCGCAAGAAATACAGGCCGACGTCGTGTTTTACGGGCATACGCACAGAGCGAGTATTGAGTTAATAGACGGTATTTATTTTATTAATAGCGGGAATCTTATATCCTATTACGGAAAATCTTATTGTTACTGCGTTGTGTACGGTGGCAAAATTACCGCTAAAATAGTCGAAATATAAAGGGGGGGGTAGAATATGAAAATATACGACAGTGTAGAACAACTTATAGGAAACACTCCTATAATAAGATTAAACAATATAAAAAAACACTTGGGATATAAAGGAAATATTCTTGCTAAAATCGAATACTTTAATCCTGCCGGAAGCGTAAAAGACAGAGCGGCTAAATATATGATATCCGAAGCGGAAAGTAGCGGCTCGTTGAAAAAAGGCGCAACCATTATAGAGCC
>CAYQLN010000041.1:0-6497 GCA_964418455.1 uncultured Christensenella sp. | reverse complement strand
AAAATCGGTGCCAGAGTTTTAGTGAGAAGAAGTAACGACGTTATTCCCGAAATTCTTGGCGCTACCGAATATTACGAGCATTGTAAAGATGTCGAAAGACCTTCGGTTTGCCCGTATTGCGGAACGACGCTTTCGGAAAACGGCGCGAATATAATTTGTCCGAACGAGCATTGTAGACCGAGGGTGGTCGCTAAATTGACGAATTTTTCTTGTAAAAACGGAATGAATATAGAAGGATTTAGCGAAAAAACAGCCGCGCTTTTGTTCGATAATTTCGGAGTGGAAAATTTTAGCGATTTATATAAACTCGATCGCTATAAAATACTCGCAATGGACGGATTTAAAGACGCAAAAACCGACAACCTTTTCGAGGCTATCGAAAATTCTAAAAATCCGCAACTTGCTAATTTCATTTATTCGCTCGGAATAGAAAACGTGGGTAAAAAAACCGCGAAAGATTTTGCCGAGCGTTTTGGCAACGTGGATAATTTAGCAAAAGCGTCGATAGAAGAATTAATTACTATAAACGACGTGGGCGAGATAGTAGCAAAATGCGTTAAAGGTTATTTCGATAACGAGAAAAATACGGCGGAAATAAAAGAATTGTTTGCGCTCGGCGTTTCTCCGATGTTTCAAACTCAACAAAAAGGAGGCGCGTTTAGCGGCGAAAAAGTGGTTTTAACGGGAACTTTAACGGATTTTAAAAGAGACGAAGCGCAAAGTATAATCGAAAAACTCGGAGGAACGGTTACTAATTCCGTTTCAAAAAACACCACTATTGTTTTAGCGGGGGAAAATGCGGGAAGTAAATTAGATAAGGCGAGAACGTTAAACATTAGGATAATAAATCAAGACGAATTTAAAGATATTATAAATAATAGTAAATAAAGATATTATAAATAATAGTAAATAATTAAAATAAAAACTTGAAAAAATAATAGGTTCGTGATATAATTTGTAGGCGTTTAAAAAGGATTTTAAAATATGTTCAGTATGACGGGGTTCGGTAAAGCCGAATATAACGAAAACGGTATTCAGTTAGTTGTTGAAATAAAAACCGTGAATAACCGCAATTTAGATTTCAATCTAAAAATACCAAGAGCGTTTATGGAGTTTGAAAACTCCGTGAGAAAGATAGTCGGCGATTTTGTTATTCGCGGAAGAATAGATTTGTTCGTTAATTTTGTTGATAAAAGAGAAAACGACAGCGTTTTTCAGTTAAATCTTAACAAAGCAAAGGCGTATTATTCCTGTGCGGAAACCGTTTCTCGCGAATTGGGCGTGGCAAACGATTTAACCGCTTCTTCCGTTTTGAAAATGCCGGATGTATTAACCGAAAACGCTTTAAGCGACGTCAGCGATTTGAAAGAAATTTTGGAAAATACCGTTAAACGCGCTTGTGAAAGATTAAACGTAATGAGAAAAGCAGAGGGCGAAAAAATTTCTGAAGATTTGTTTTCGAGGATAGAAAAAATCGCTTTCTTTAGAAGCGAAATAGAAAAAAGAGCGCCTTTTGTTGCCGAGGAATATAAGAAAAAACTAAAACAGAGAATAGAAGAATCTCTTGCGGATGTGAAATATGACGAAGCGAGATTGCTAAACGAGGTAGCCTTTTATACGGATAAGGTTAATATCGACGAAGAACTTACAAGACTGTCCTCGCACATTTTGCAGTTCAAAGAAATTTTACCGCAAAAAAATTGCGGCAAGAAACTTGATTTTTTAATGCAAGAGTTTAACAGAGAAGCAAACACTATTTGCTCGAAATCCAACGATTTTGAGGTAACTTCGCTTGCTTTGTCGCTTAAAAACGAGATAGAAAAAGTTAGGGAGCAGGTGCAAAATCTTGAATAAAAATATTTTGATTGTTTTGTCCGGCCCTTCGGGAGTGGGAAAAGGCACGCTTGCAAAACTAATAACGGAACGCGGCGATAACGTCGCTTTAAGCATTTCTTGCGCAACGCGAGCACCGAGAGAAGGAGAAGTTGACGGAAGAGAATATTTTTTTATTTCGAAAAAGGATTTTGAAAATAAAATATCCGACGGCGGCTTTTTGGAATATAGCGAACATTTTGAAAACTACTACGGAACTCCGAAGAATTTTGTCCTTAAAACTCTTGAAAAAAGCAACGTTTTGCTTGAAATAGACGTTAACGGAGGTTTAGAAGTCAAAAAAAATTATAAGGACGCCGTTTTAATAATGGTTCTTCCGCCGTCCGTCGAAGAAATTCGCAACAGGCTTTTAAACAGAGGCACCGAAACGGAAGAAAAAATCAATATACGTATGCAACGTATGGAATATGAAATAAGCAAAAAAAATCAATACGACTATTCGGTTGTCAACGACGATTTGGAACGTTGTCTTGAAGAAATTTTGCAAATAATAAAAAAAGAAAGATTAAAATTAAACGAAGAATAAAGGAGAATATTATGATACATAAACCGCCTATCGACGAATTAGCAAAAAAAATCGGTTCTAAATACGAACTCTGTGTGGTTGCAAGCAAGCGCGCAAGACAAATTATGGAACAGGCGCAAAATCAAGGCACTACCGAAAACCTTGACTTGAATAAGCCTTTGTCAAGTGCGGCGCAAGAAATTTATGACGGAAAACTCGTTGCAACCAACGATTAATCGTTAAAAATGTGTTCACGCAAGTGAACATATTTTCTTATACCCGATATTTATGTTTGCAGACGTTATAGTAGATATAACCCATTCTACGCTCGACAAAATATTTGAATATTCGTTTTTTAACGACGACGTTTTTCTCGGCAGCAGAGTGATAGTTCCTTTCGGTAACAGACACGTGGAAGGATTTGTCATAAAAGTAAAGGAGAAAAGCGACTTTTTGCCTGAAAAAATTAAGCCGATAACTAGGGTTTTGGAAAAAACCCCCGCATTGATTCCCGAAACGTTGGCGCTTATGGATTTTATAAAAAATTCGTGTTTCGTAACGCGCGCGCAGGCACTGCGTTTGTTTTTGCCGAGTGAAATGAGAAAAGGCAAAATAAAAGAAAATTTTGCAGAATTTGCGGTGGTTGTCGATGAAAATTTTCTTAAACAATCCATAGAAAAATTTCGTTCGACCGCAAAAAAGCAAAAGGAATGCGCATTGTTTCTTTTGGAAAACGGAAAAACAAAACTTTCTGAATTAAATAATAAATTCGGGAATTTTGCAACGAATGCGCTTTTAAAGAAAGGGTATATTAAAAAGATAAAAGAACAAATCGTTCGATTGCCGTATAAAAATCTTGAATTTGCCGATAAAAACGTCGTTTTGACAAACGATCAGCGAAATTCCGTCGAAAATATAAAAAATACCGAAAAAACGGTTACTCTTTTGCACGGCGTAACGGGTAGCGGAAAAACGGAAATATACCTAAATTTAATAGAGCAAACGATAAACGACGGAAAAACCGCCGTTATGCTTGTTCCCGAAATTTCCTTAACGCCGCAAATGCTCCGTCAATTACGTGCCAGATTCGGCGAGTTGGCCGCTATTTTGCATAGCGGACTTTCCGCAGGCGAACGTTTCGACGAATGGTGGAGGATTAGAAACGGCGAGGCGAAAATCGTTATCGGCGCTCGTAGCGCGATTTTTGCGCCCGTTGAAAATTTAGGAATTATAATCATTGACGAAGAACACGACGGGAGTTATAGCAGTGAATCCGCACCGAGATACGAAACGCTCGAAGTGGCAAAATTCAGGGCGAATTATAACCGCGCAAAGATAGTTTTAGGGTCGGCGACTCCTTCGATAGATAGTTATTTGCTCGCTCAAAAAGGAGAATATAATTTTATATATCTGCCTGAACGTATAAACAAAAGACCGTTACCGGAAGTAGAAATCGTGGATATGAGAAAGGAAGTTAGGCGTGGAAATAACTCTATTTTTTCCGCCGCGCTTAAAAGCGAACTTCAAGAAACGTTGGACAACGGGAATCAAGCAATAATTTTTCTCAATCAGCGCGGATATTCTAAATCGGTAGTATGCGCTGAATGCGGGCACGTTATAAAATGCGATTCATGCGACGTTTCTTTAACTTATCATCGCGAAGAAGATAGTTTGCTTTGCCATTATTGCGGAGCGAAATATAAAATGGTTTCGGCGTGTCCCGAATGCGGCAGTAAGTTTTTAAGATACGGCGGAACGGGAACGGAAAGAATCGTGCTGGAATTGCAAAAAATGTTTCCTTCTGCAAAGGTGCTGCGTATGGATAGGGATACGACCCAAAACAAGGAAGGTCATTTTAAAATATTAAGTGATTTTTCTGCAAATAAGGCGGATATTTTGGTCGGAACGCAAATGATTGCAAAAGGGCACGATTTCCCTTCGGTAACCTTGGTGGGTATTTTAGACGCAGATCAAAGTTTGCATTTTTCCGATTTTAGAAGCGCGGAAAGAACTTTTCAACTTATAACTCAGGTTAGCGGAAGAAGCGGTAGAGCAGATAACGTTGGGAAAGTTGTAATGCAAACTTATTCTCCCGATAATCCCGTGCTTAATTGGGCGGTCAAATATGACTACGAAAGTTTTTTTAAACACGAAATTTCAATAAGGAAAACGACGGGATTTCCTCCTTTTACGGATATTATCAGAATTCTCGTTTCGAGCGAGGACGAGGAATTTGCTCTGGATGCGACAAAAAAGATTTATGAAGAATTAAGCGCGATTTATTTAACCGAAAAAGATAAGTTCAGGTTTTTCGGTTGTATGAAAGCACCGCTTAAAAGGTTGCAAAATAAATTCCGCTTTCAAATTCTTATGCGAATAAGGGCGGACGACGTGCTTTTGCGCGAAAAAATCTTTTTAACTTTGGAAAAGAATAAAAACAGATCCGTAACTGTAAATTTCGAAGTAAATCCCGTTAATTTAACTTGAAAAGGATATAAAAACTATGGCGATAAGAAATATAGTTAAAATAGGCGACGATACGTTAAGAAAAAAAAGTTTTGAAGTTTCGGACTTCGGCGAAAAGACGCATAAACTTTTGGATGATATGAAAGAAACGCTTATTAAGGCGGACGGCATTGGATTAGCGGCGCCGCAAGTAGGAGTTTTGAGAAGAATTTTCATTATTCTTTATCAAAATCAATATTTGGAATGTATAAATCCCGAAATTATAAAGCAAACGGGCGAACAACGCGGCGAAGAAGCGTGTTTGTCCGTGAACGGTAAATACGGAATCGTCGTCAGACCTAAAAAAGTAAAAATGAAAGCGCTTGATAGGTTCGGAAACGAGTTTGTCGTGAGCGCAAGCGGACTTCTTGCCCGCGCTCTTTGCCACGAATATGATCATTTGGACGGGATTTTATATATAGACAAAGCGGAAAAAGTAATGGAGAACGGAAATTGAGAATAATTTACCTCGGAACGCCGGAGTTTGCGGTCGCACCGCTCAAAAGGATATTTGAAAGCGGATTGCACCAAATAGTAGGCGTTGTTACGAACGTAGACAAGCCGTTTGGCAGAAAGAAAGTTTTAACGGCTTGCCCCGTCAAAAAATACGCGTTAAGCGTTGGTTTAAATGTTTTTTCTTATGAAAAAATCAGGAACGAAGGAGTTTCGGACATAAGCGGATTATCGCCCGACTTAATGATAACTTGCGCGTTCGGACAAATTCTTTCGCAAGAGATCATAGATATTCCTAAATACGGCGTTATAAATATTCACGCAAGTTTGTTACCTAAATACAGAGGCGCGTCTCCCATTCATTATGCTATATTAAACGGAGAAAAACAAACGGGCGTAACCGTTATGAGGACGGATAGCGGAATAGATACGGGAGATATAATCAAAAAGAGCAAGGAAGTCGAGATAGGCGAAAAACAAACTTGCGGCGAGTTGTTCGAAGTTCTTTCTCAAGTCGGCGCGGATATGATACTCGAAGTCATTGACGATATAGAAAAAGGTCGTGCGGAATTTATTAGGCAAAACGACGAAGAGGCTACTTATACTAAAATCATTCATAAATCAGACGCGAGAATAGATTGGAATAACGACGCGGAAACTATCTTGAACGCTATAAGGGCTTTTAATCCTTCTCCCGTTGCTTTTTGTGAATATCAAGGGCAGAATTTGAAAATATACGAGGCGGAAAAGGGGATTCTAAGCGGAACCCCGGGCGAGATTTTGGATTGTAGCGATAATTTGGAAATCGCTTGCGGAAGCGGTTCGATTAAGATACTTTCTCTACAAAGAGCGGGGGGCAATAAAATGACTGCAAAAGAGTTTTTAAAAGGAGCAAAATTGCAGTTAAACAAAATACTGCGTTAAATGGTTAATTATTTATATGATTGCTATACGATATTAAACAAGGTATATAGCAAAAAAACTTTCTTAAAACAAGCGATATCCGATACGATTCTCGAACCGAAAAACAGACAATTAACTATTAAAACCTGCTATGGAGTTTTAGATAAAGACGAGGAACTTTCTTATGCGATTTCTTATCTCGCCGAAAAAACTCCTAAACTTGTTATAAGAACGGTTT
>CAYQLN010000040.1:0-6527 GCA_964418455.1 uncultured Christensenella sp. | reverse complement strand
ATCCAATTCAAACGCGCCCGTATATAATTGATAATATTTTCCCTTCATGGCAATCAACTCTTCGTGCGTTCCTCTTTCGATAATATTTCCGTATTCCAAAACCATTATAACGTTGCTATTTTGAACGGTAGAAAGTCTGTGGGCGATAACGAAGACGGTCCTACCTTCCATAAGTCTATCCGTGCCTTTTTGAACAAGGGCTTCCGTTCTTGTGTCGATGGAAGACGTTGCTTCGTCTAAAATCATAACGGGTGCGTCTTTAACAGCCGCTCTTGCGATAGAAAGAAGTTGTCGTTGTCCCTGTGAAAGATTTGCGCCGTTTGCCGAAAGCATAGTGTTATAGCCGTCTGGAAGTCGAGTTATAAAATCGTGCGCATAAGCAAGTTTTGCGGCTGCTATACATTCTTCGTCGGTAGCGTCTAATCTGCCGTATCTTATGTTATCCATAACCGTTCCGGTAAATAGGTTAGTGTCTTGTAAAACTATTCCGAGAGAACGTCTTAAATCGGATTTTTTGATTTTATTTATATTTATGCCGTCGTATCTTATTTTTCCGTCTGCAATGTCGTAAAATCTGTTGATAAGGTTTGTGATTGTTGTTTTTCCCGCGCCTGTTGAACCTACGAATGCTATTTTTTGTCCAGGATTAGCATATAAAGTTATATCGTGCAAAACGATTTTTTCGGGAACGTATCCGAAATCTACGTTAAACATTTGTATGTCGCCTTTAAGTTCGGTGTAGGTAACCGTTCCGTCCGCTTTATGAGGGTGCTTCCATGCCCATTTTCCGGTTCTCTCGGTTGTTTCGGTTATTGTTCCGTTTTCGTCGATATTACAGTTTACTAACGTTACGTAACCTTCGTCGGTTTCGGGTTTTTCGTCCATTAAATCCATAACTCTTGATGCGCCCGCAAGACCCATTACGATAGAGTTTATTTGTTGCGAAGATTGAGAAATGTTTCCCGCAAACTGTTTGCAGATTGGCAAGAACGACATTATAATTATAACAATATCTCCCGTTTCGAGAGCGGTTAGCCCCGATAAAGAGAGATTCGGGACTTCCCAAACCGCCAATAGACCGCCGATAAACGCGACAAGCACATACAATATATTTCCTATATTGTTCATAATAGGCATCAAAATATTTGCGAAAGTATGCGCTTTGGTCGCGTCTTCCGCAAGTGCTTCGTTCCTTTTGTCGAAATCTTTTTTTGCTTCTTCTTCGTGGCAAAAAACTTTAACTACTTTTTGCCCGTTCATCATTTCCTGAATAAATCCTTCTTCTTCACCGAGAGATATTTGTTGACGAACGAAGTATTTTGCCGATTTTCCGCCGATTAATTTCGTTACCAAAAACATCAACGCAATACCGCAAAAAATAACTAACGAAAGCCAAATACTGAAATTCAGCATTATCACGAGCAACGTTATTATGCTTATAGAAGATTGAAGTATTTGCGGCAAACTTTGCGAAACCAATTGTCTTAAAGCGTCTATGTCGTTTGTGTACGTGCTCATAACGTCGCCGGTTTTATGTCCGTCAAAAAATTTAACGGGGAGCGATTGCATTTTGTTAAAGAGCGAAGTTCTGGTTTGATGCAGGAATTTTTGCGTTAAAACGGCAATAAGTCTTGTTTGGAAAAAAGAAGCCAAAACCGCCGCTGCATAAACTACGCCCATTGTTATAAAAATTCTTAATAAATCTTTCCAAACGGCGTCAAAACTTTTAAGGTCGATTCCTTTTTGAATAATTGATAATAAACTATTCAAAAAAATTGAGGAAAATACGCCTAAAATACCCGCTATTGCCACGCAAATTACTATGATTGTAAATAACGATTTGTTGTTGGCAAAGAGTTCTTTTAATAATCTTGCAAAAGTTCCTTTTTTTGCTTTTTGAGGAGCGCTCTTCATGCCAGAAACTTTTTTCGGCATACCTTTCATAATTATTCAGCCTCCTTTTCGTCTTTTTTTATTTTGTTTTGAGAATAGTATAATTCCTTGTAAATTTCGTTGTCTTTAAGCAATTCTTCGTGCGTTCCTATCGCTTGAATAGAACCGCCTTCCATAATAACGATTTTATCCGCTTCCTCGATTGAAGCAATTCTTTGCGCGATAATAATTTTCGTAGTGGAGGGGATATATGTTTTAAGAGCGTTTCTTATCAAACTGTCGGTTTTAGTGTCAACCGCACTTGTAGAGTCGTCGAGTATTAAAATTTTTGGATTTTTAAGCAATGCTCTTGCTATGCATAATCTTTGTTTTTGTCCGCCGGAAACGTTTGTTCCGCCTTGTTCTATAAATGTATCGTATTTATCGGGGAATGCTGATATAAATTCGTCTGCACATGCAAGTTTACAAGCGGTAACCATCTCTTCGTCGGTAGCAAACTTGTTGCCCCAACGTAAGTTTTCTTTAATCGTCCCTGAAAACAAAACGTTTTTTTGCAAGACCATAGCGACACTGTCTCGCAGTTCGTTAAGGTCGTATTCTTTAACGTTTTTTCCTGCGACGATAACTTCGCCTTCCGTTGCGTCGTAAAGCCTGGGAATAAGTTGAACCAAAGATGATTTTCCGCTTCCGGTAGAACCTATTATGCCGACGGTTTCGCCGGATTTAATATCTAAATTGATATTTCCCAAGGAGTTTCTTTCCGCTTTTGCAGAATATTTGAATGATACGTTCCTAAAACTTATGCTTCCGTCTTTAATGTTTCTTGCGGCTTTTTCGTCAGATGTCAAAGTGCTTTGTTCATTTAAAATTTCAGCGACACGTTTTGCCGATGCAATGCTCATGACGATCATAACCATTATCATTGAAAGCATCATCAAACTCGATAAAATTTGGAAAGAATAAGTCATGAAACTTTGTAATTGGGTTAGTTGGAGCAATTGCTGTTGCGATTTTATGATTAACGCCGAACCGACAACGTATATCGCGATTATTCCCGCATAAACGCAGAAATTCATTAGGGGAGTATTTAACGCAACAAGTTTTTCCGCTTTAGTAAAACTGTCTTTAACGTCTTTTGAGGCTTTCCCGAACTTTTCTTTTTCATAGTCTTCTCTGACGTAGGACTTGACGACTCGCATGCCGTTAATATTTTCTTCAACAGATTCGTTAAGCGCATCGTATTTATGGAATATTCTATTGAATAGGGGAACGGCTTTAATCATAACTAAAATTAATCCTATTGCTAAAACAGGTATTGTGCAAAGGAATATTAATGCCATCTTTGTGTTTATTATAAAAGACATGACGAGTGAAAAGATAAGCATAAAAGGCGAACGAATTGCCGTTCTTATAATCATCATGTAAGCCATTTCCAAATTAGTCACGTCTGTTGTGAGCCTTGTTACTAAACTAGAAGTGGAGAATTTATCTATATTCGAAAAGGAGTATTCTTGAATTTTATAATATAAATCTTTTCTAACGTTTTTTGCAAATCCGCTAGAGGCAACGGCGGTAAATCTTCCGGCAAGTGCTCCGCATATTAATGAAATTAAAGCAAAAGCCAAAAGAAGCAAGCCGTATTTTAATATTTCGCTCAGTAAGTTGTCGTATAGCAAATTGTCGTAAGCAATTTCTTTGATTTTGCCGAGCAAGATAGTCATGACAAGCGGAATTAAACATTCGAACACTACTTCTATCATAACGAACAGAGGTGCTAAAAACGAAGGTTTTTTATATTCTCTAACCGATTTTAATATAGTTTTATATGCATTTATTGTGGTAATTTTTTCAGCGCTTTTATTTTTTCGTTTCATATCAATCTCCTTTTGAAAATGCGTCTAAAATTAAATCTGTATTCGGAAATTTCATTTTTCCTTGAATTTGTTTCGGGGCAAGAATGTATGCGAGAGTCGAGCCTTTAATTATAGACAAGAGCAGTCGCGTATAATCTTTTGCAGAGTATCTTTTTGAAAATTCTCCTGAAAGTTGACCTTGTTCAAAAAAATTTTCAAAATATTTGAACGGTGAAAACGCGGAATTATTTTGGGGAGGAGTTAATCCGTGTTCTTTCATGGAAAAACTTTGGGATATAAACAAATAAAAATAATATCCGTAATTTTCGTCAGCGGTTATATCGTAATATAAACTGTCTAAAATAATTCTTAACCTTTCTTTGTATGATTTTTCAAAATTAAGTTTTTCTTTTATTGCGACTTGCGTTAACGTTTCGTTTCTTTTTAGCACTTCGTCGAAAAGTTCTCTTTTGTTTTTAAAATAATGGTAAAAAAGACCGTGACTGCACCCGACTTTTTTTACTATATCGTCAACCGTAGTGCTTTCATAGCCTTTTTCGCAAAAAATTTTAAGCGAAGCAATAATAATTTTTTCTTTTTTATCAATATTTGTCGCGTTTATTTTTTTATTTTCGTTCCGCATGAATAAACCCCGAAAATTGACGTTAAAGTCAATTATAAAATCATTATATGAAATGAAATTTTTTTTGTCAAACAAAAAGGGGCGAAATTCGTTTGTTTCAGTTAAAAAAGCACTTTGAAAAGTGCTTTTCGTAAGTAAAGAAAAATTATTCGCTAATCATAAAACGAATAAACCGTTTTTTACAGTCTATTGTAAAGCAGAATTATATTATTACGTATTCCGCTATTTAACGTTATGAATAAGCGAAAGCGCGGATTCGAAATCTACGCCGTACCAATTGCGGTTTTTATTTTCCAAGGTTTTTTTAATCGATTCCACCGTAAAATCCACGGCGGTTTTTAATGAAAGATTCAGGTTTCCGTATTTAGTTAACGCTCCGCAAAACGCGCTTGCGAAAACATCTCCCGTGCCGTGAAACGAGCGGGGGAGTTTTTCTCTATAATATGAAAAAAATTCGTTTTTTCGGGAGTCGAACGCATAAACGCCGATTTGATTTTCCTTTTCTATTGGCGAAACGCCCGTTAATACGGCGGTTTTAACGCCTAAGTCGCAAAGTTTTTTTAATGTGTTTTTAACATAATTTTCGTCGTATCCGCTTTCAATATACGGTTCGTTTAACATAAAAGCCGCTTCCGTTAGATTAGGGACTATAACGTCGGCAAGCCTGCATAAAGAAGCCATTTCGTTTGCGAAATTTTGGTCGAATCCCGAATAAAGTTTGCCGTTATCCGCCATAACGGGGTCTACTAAAATAAAGTTGTTTTCGGTCTTGAAGGTTTGAAAAATTTCTTCTATAATCTTTATTTGCCTTATCGAACCTAAGTATCCCGTATAAATAGAATCGAAGGAGAACTTTTCTTCTTCCCAACGCGACGTTATTTTTTTTATTTCGTCGGTTAGGTCTAAAAAAGTAAAATTATTAAAAGCGGTATGCGTCGATAAAATAGCGGTAGGTATAACTGCCGTTTCGATTCCGAACGACGATATAACCGGCAAAGCGACGGTAAGAGAGCATTTTCCTATGCAAGATATATCTTGAATTGTTAAAGACCTTTTCATTTTTTATTTTCCTCTTGTTCGAAAACGGAATCGAAAAGTTCTAACTTAGAGGTTTTAAGAACTTTTCTTACTATACTCGGTGTAAGTTTAGGAAAAATTCTTCCTAAGAAAGTCATCGAAGTTCCGTCCGTGCCCATTACGATTCGAGTTTTCTTCTTGGAAATTCCCTTAACCATTTTATTAACTGCTTTTTCAACGGGCATCATCATTTTGTTTATGAGTTTATTATTTTTGTCGCTAACGCTCATTTTATGCAATATGTTGGTTCTTATAAATCCGGGGTAGATGCCGCCGACGTATATTTTTCCTTTATAGTCTTGAATGAGCGTTTCGGTAAAACCGCGTACCGCGAACTTTGCCGCGCAATACATACTTTCGCCGACCACCGCGCACATGCCCGCCGAACTTGAAACGTTTATTATTGTCGGCGTTGAAGATTTTTCGATTATGGGTAAAAGAATATGCGTCGCGTAAATAACCGAAAGAAAATCGGTTTTTATAACGCTTTCTATTTCTTCCATACTTAAATCTCCGAACTTCTTAAACGGAAGCATAAATCCCGCGTTATTTATCAAAACGTCGATTTTTATGTTTTCTTTTATTAAATATTCATAAAATTTTTGCCAATTTTCTTTTATCGAAACGTCAAAAAGTTTGTAGGTAAAATTAGACTTTTTATCGCCCAAAGTTTCAAGATTTTTCAATAGTTTTTCTTCGTTTCTTGCGATACCTATTATTTTACAATCATATTTTTCGATAAGCGTTTTCGCAAGATTGAAACCGATGCCTCCGCTTGCACCCGTAATACAAACGGTTTTTTGATAGAGATAATTTTTTCTTTTCATTTTTTTCTCCATAGAAAATCTTGATTTTTATTTTAATTATACCACTATATAGTTGTTTTGACAATCTAAAATTGCACAAAATAAAGTTGCCGACTTTAATTTAACTTGATAAAAAAATACAGTCGTGCTATAATACAAGCGAGCAAACTTGCTTGCAAGGGTTTGTGAGCGCAGTATTTCATTTTTTTTATTCTCCGTATTTTGCGTTTGCGCAAAATACGAGGGTGCGAAAGC
>CAYQLN010000039.1:0-6626 GCA_964418455.1 uncultured Christensenella sp. | reverse complement strand
ATTTCACGGACAAGACTTCTCACGAGCCGAAGCAAATAATAAATTTGAAATCGCTTATGGGCGATTCGTAGGATAATATTCCCGGCGTTCGCGGAATAGGCGAAAAAACCGCAAAAAATCTTTTGCTCGAATACGGTTCTCTCGACGGGGTTTACGAGAACGTCGATAAACTTAAAGGGAAACTGAAAGAAAAAATAGAAACGGACAAAGAGTCGGCGTATATGTCGTATAAACTTGCTTCCATAAACACGGATTGCGACGTGGATTTTTCGCTTGACAAAATGAAATTGGTTCTTCCGTTTAGTTCGTCCGTTAAAAAAAAGTTTGCGGAACTTGAATTTCGCGCGTTGCAATCGAGAAGCGATTTTTTCGGTAGCGAAGAAGAAATTTTAACGGAAAAAGAGTCTGAACGAAGCGCGACTTCGGAAAAGTTCGAGAAAAAATCGTTCACCGAATTAAATTTCATAAACGAATTGAAAGATAAGAAATTTCTCGCCTTTGCTTTCACCGAAACGCAAATGTGTTTCTTTGCGGACGGAACGGAATATTCCGTTAAACTTAAACGCGATTTAATAGACGACGGAGTGGATTTTTTAGCTGCGTTAAGGTATTTTAAAGATATTTTCCAAAGCGACAAAACGCTCGTGTTATACGATAAAAAAAGCGTTAAAAAAATGCTTTTGAATTTTGCGGATATAAATTTAACCGCATTTTCCCACGACGTATCGTTAATGAAATATTTGGGCGATTTCAGCGGCGGCGAACAAACTTTCGAACAGATTATGGAAGAATATAATTTAGACTTATCGTCGCCCGCGCGCTCGCTTTATGAAATATACCTCGTTCTTATGAAAAAAATCGAGGAAATAAAGGTTAAAAAAGTATACGAAGAGGTCGAACTTCCGCTATCGGACGTGCTTTTCGATATGGAAAGAGAGGGATTCAAAGTCAACGTTTCCGCTATTTACGAAACGGGAAAAAAATTTGCGGAAACGCTGAGAGAAACGGAAAACGAAATTTATAGACTTGTCGGCGAAACTTTTAATTTAAATTCGCCTAAACAGTTGGGCGTCGTTTTATTCGAAAAACTTAAAATCGGCAAAGGGAAAAAGACGAAAACCGGATATTCCACAAGCGCAGAAGTGTTAGAAAGTTTAGAAGAGGCGCATCCCGTCGTTCCTTTGATTTTGAAATACAGAAAAATTCAAAAACTTCAGTCCACCTATATAGAGGGATTTAAACCGCTCATAGATTCTAAGACGGGGCTCGTTCACACGACTTTTCATCAAACGGTAACGGCGACGGGCAGACTTTCTTCAAAAGAGCCGAATCTTCAAAATATACCCGTCCGCGATAACGACGGAAAGGAATTAAGAAAATTCTTCGTTTCAAGGTTCGAAAACGGAGTTATCGTCGACGCCGATTATTCGCAAATAGAACTGAGATTGCTAGCCGCTTTTTCCGGTTGCAAAACTCTTATAAAAGCTTTCAACGACGGCAAAGATATACACGCGTCGACGGCTGCGAAAGTTTTTAACGTAAAAGAAAGTGAAGTGACCGAACGGCAAAGAAGAGACGCGAAAGCCGTTAACTTCGGGGTTATATACGGAATCAGCGAATACGGGCTTGCAAAAAACATAAAAATTTCCGTGCCGGAAGCAAGAGAGTATATTAAATCGTATTTTATTCAATTTCCCGAAGTAAAAGAATATATGTCTGCGAACGTGGAATTCGCAAAAGCGAACGGATATGCCGAAACTTTGCTCGGCAGAAAAAGGTATATTCGCGAACTTTCTTCCTCTAACGGAACTCTCAGGCAATTCGGCGAACGCGTCGCTATGAATATGCCTCTTCAAGGCAGTAGCGCGGATTTAATTAAAGTCGCGATGATAAACGTTTCCGAAAGGTTGAAAAGGGAAAAACTTGAAGCCGTTTTAATATTGCAGGTGCACGACGAGTTGGTTATAGATTCTCCGAAAGAAGAGGAAGAAAAAGTGAAAAATATACTTGAAGAAGAGATGGAAAACGCCGCGCGACTCAGCGTCGTTTTAACGGCGGAAGTTTCTTCGGGAAAAAGTTGGTTCGAGGCAAAATAATTATATGAACGATAATTTCAAAATCGCCGTAACGGGCGGAATAGGCAGCGGTAAGTCAACCGTTACGGCGCTTCTTAAAGAAAAGGGTTACGCCGTTTTCGATTGCGATTCAAGTGCTAAACGCGCGCTTAAAAACCGCAAGGTAATAAAGGAAATAAAAAAATGTTTTCCCTATGCGGTAAAAGGATTTTTGTTTCCGAAAGTGAATAAAAAAACACTTGCGGAGAGCGTGTTCGCCTGCGAAGAAAAAAGAAAAAAATTAGAGGGAATAACCCATCCTGTTATATTGAAAGAAGTGCTTTCGAAAGCGGATAATACGCACAAAACCGCGTTTATAGAAGTTCCGTTGTTGTTCGAGGGCGGCTACGCCGAATATTTCGATAAAACGCTTGTGATATTGCGTAATAAAGAAGCGAGAATAAAAAGCGTTATGGCGCGTTCTAATCTCAGCGAAGAACAGGTTCTCGAAAGAATGGCTGCGCAAGCGGATTACGACTCGCTCGATTTAAGCGGGTGTGCGATTGTTCGTAACGACGGCACTATAGAAGATTTGAAAAAAAACGTCGACTCCGCGTTGGCGGAAATTTTGAAATAAAATTTGCTTTATGATAAACATAGAAAGATTATACGATAAAGAATACGCGAAACGATCGGTCGGAAACGACGCGTTTTTTAAGAGCGCGGAAAGCGAAAAAGAACTCGGATACACGGAAATAGAAAATGGATACGTGTTGCCGATGAAAGGAATAAATGGCGGAGTAGCGGATAAAGAGGGGCAATGGGTAAAGAACACGGGCTTGCACGATTATCTCGGTTCGAGTTACGAGTTCGAAAAAGGAAACGCGAAAGAGAGCGAGGAAACGGTAATATACTTCGGAGCGTTGCACGGAGTATGGGGACATTGCATAACCGATTGCATAAGCAGAGCGTGGTTTTTGTTTTCGGAAGAATACGAAAAGAAATATAAGGGATGCAAGATAGTATATTCTCCGTTCGAGGGATTTAAGTGGACGCAGAATTTCAAGGAATTATTGGAACTAATCGGAATAGAAGTCGAGGAATTGACCGCCGTAGAAGAGGTAACGCGATATAATAAGATAATAATACCCGAGAGAAGTTTTTATAACGACGAAAACGGGGTAAGGTATTTTACGAAAGAGTATAGGGAGATAATAAAAAAGATAACCGACGGAGTGAAAAGAAGCGAGGACGAACGTTATGAAAAGATATATTTAACGTGCACGCATTTTTCAAGGAAACAAATCGGGGAAGAAAAACTCGAAAAATTTTTCAAGAAGCAAGGATATTCGATAATCGCGCCCGAAGAATATTCTTTTAAAGAGCAACTCGCAATGTTTAAAAGATGCGAATTTTTGGCTGCGACAGACGGGTCCGCCGCGCATAACGCTCTTTTTCTAAACAAAGATTCCACGGCGATAATGATACCGAGAGCCTATTATTGGACGGGGTATCAACGCGCCGTCGTTCAAGTTTCTCGGTCTAATCTGTTTTACGTAGATTCTTCTCTTTCCGCCTATGCTTTTCGCAAAGAACCTTGGGCGGGTCCGTTTTATTTTTTCGTCAGCGAAAATTTGTTGAGTTTTTTCGGGGAAGAAGAAAAAAACAAAAGGTTTTGGAAAAAACAACTCAAAGACTTCAAAGAGTATTACGTTATGGCGAAAAGTCGAGAGGATTTCGAAAAGAGAACCGCTCCCGATTATTACGTAAAGGTTAAAGATTACTATTTGCAAAAGGCAAATATAAAAAAAATGCCTTCGAGGTTTTTGAAATTAAGAAATCGAGTTAACGCCGTTAAAAGAAAATTCAAAGTTAAATTCAGAAAAACCTTTTTGAAAAGAAAAATTCATTAACGATTTCCGTCAGGGTGCGATATGATAAACATAGAAAGATTATACGATAAAGAATACGCGAAGCAAGCGGTCGGGAACGACGCGTTTTTTAAGAGCGCGGAAAGCGAAAAAGAACTCGGATACACGGAAATAGAAAATGGATACGTGTTGCCGATGAAAGGAATAAATGGCGGAGTAGCGGATAAAGAGGGGCAATGGGTAAAGAACACGGGCTTGCACGATTATCTCGGTTCGAGTTACGAGTTCGAAAAAGGAAACGCGAAAGAGAGCGAGGAAACGGTAATATACTTCGGAGCGTTGCACGGAGTATGGGGACATTGCATAACCGATTGCATAAGCAGAGCGTGGTTTTTGTTTTCGGAAGAATACGAAAAGAAATATAAGGGATGCAAGATAGTATATTCTCCGTTCGAGGGATTTAAGTGGACGCAGAATTTCAAGGAATTATTGGAACTAATCGGAATAGAAGTCGAGGAATTGACCGCCGTAGAAGAGGTAACGCGATATAATAAGATAATAATACCCGAGAGAAGTTTTTATAACGACGAAAACGGGGTAAGGTATTTTACGAAAGAGTATAGGGAGATAATAAAAAAGATAACCGACGGAGTGAAAAGAAGCGAGGACGAACGTTATGAAAAGATATATTTAACGTGCACGCATTTTTCAAGGAAACAAATCGGGGAAGAAAAACTCGAAAAATTTTTCAAGAAGCAAGGATATTCGATAATCGCGCCCGAAGAATATTCATTCAAAGAACAACTCGCAATGTTCAAAAGATGCGAATTTTTGGCTGCGACAGATGGGTCCGCCGCGCATAATTCAATGTTTTTGAATAGCGGAGCGCAGGTAATAATTATTCCTCGCGCATATTTTTGGACGGAATATCAATTAGCGTTAAACTACGTTAACGATTGCGAAGTTTATTACGTAGATTCCACTTTGTCCGATTATATTCCTAAAAGGGAATTCAGGTGGGTCGGCCCGTTCTATTTTTTCGTCAGCGAAAATTTGTTGAGTTTTTTCGGGGAAGAAGCAAAAGACAAAAGGTTTTGGAAAAAACAACTTAAAGATTTTAAGGAGTATTATTTGATTTCCGCAAGCAAAAACGACCCGAATAAAGGTGTTTCGCCGGAATATTACGATAAAATAACAAAAAAATATTTAGAAAAGGCTGATATAAAAAAATTGCCTTCGAAGTTTTTGAAATTGAGAAACTGCGTTTTTGCCGTTAAAAGAAAACTTAAATTAAAATTCAAAAAAAAGTTTTTAAGAAGAAAAATTTGGTAATGCCTTTAACGGCGGTTGTTAAGCGTTTTGTTTCGAAGCCGTTTGTTTTTCGCCGCATTAAGGTTTTAAAATTTTAAAACATACCCGTAAAGTCGTTTTGTAAAATGCGGCTTTATTTTTTTATATTCACGTTGAATTAAAGGAATTTAAAATACTTATACTATCCTTATGAAAAAAATAACGGTTTCTTTCGTCGCAGGAATTTTATTTTTCGGGTGGTTTTTCGCTTTATCGCAGCATAAAGTTTTCGCCGTGCCCGATTATACGGGAGAACCTTTCGTTTTGATGGCGACGTTTACTACCGATTATTCTAAATCCGTTGCGGAAAGGAAGCATAATATCGAACTCGCGTGCGGTTCTTTAAATAAGGTTTTCGTAGAGGCGGACGAAGAATTTTCTTTTAACAAAACGGTCGGAGAAAGAAGCGAAGAGAAGGGATATAAATCCGCAAAAATAATTATCGACGGCAAATTCGCAGAGGGCGTCGGCGGAGGAGTTTGCCAGGTTTCCACCACGTTGTATAACGCGGCGTTGCTGTCGGGCTTAAAGGTTACGGAATATCATGCGCATTCTCTCGGGGTGTCGTATTGCTCTCCGAGTTTCGACGCTATGGTAAATTCCAATTTCGCCGATTTGAAATTCGTTAACAACACGGGTATGCCGATATATTTTATAACCGAAGCGGACGGCGTTTTTTTAACGGTAAAGATTTTCGGGAAAAAACCGAGATATACCGTTGAAAGAAAAAGCGTCGTTAAAGAGTATATAGAAATCCCCGAGCCCGAAACGATAGTCGATGAAAACGGCGATTATCCGGAACTTTACGAGGGAGAAAGAAAAACTCTGTCGTGGGGAAAAAAGGGCATTGTCAGCGAGGGATTTTTGGTGTTTAAAGAGAACGGAAAAGTGGTTTGCGTGAAAAAAATAAGGAAAGACAGATATTCTCCCATAAAGGGTATAGTGGTCGAGGGCACTAAAAAGCGCGGCGGAGAGGAAATTTCGACGGAAGAAAACCTGCTTAAAAGTAAAAAAACATAAGAACGATAGAGCGCGAAAGCGAAAGGCAAAAATTAAAAAAATAAATATAACCGTTAAAAAAATCGTCAAAAGCATTGCAAGAAAAGAAAAAATTTGTTATACTCTATTTCGATAAACGACAAGAAAATATTTGGAGGGCATAATTAAATGCAGTATTCAACTGAAGTTAAAGAAATGACCTGCGTTGCAAAAGGGCCGAACCACGGTCCTGCACCTATTCCCGAAGAGGCTAAATGGGTTCAGGCGAAAGAAATCAAAGATATTTCCGGTTTTACTCACGGTATCGGTCATTGCGCACCGCAACAAGGCGCTTGCAAACTCACTCTCAACG
>CAYQLN010000038.1:0-7149 GCA_964418455.1 uncultured Christensenella sp. | reverse complement strand
TACCTTACCTACACAAACGAAAAAACGCACGAAATTATTCGCGCCAATTTGCACCGTTCCCCTCTTTATTCGGGAAAAATCAAAGGGACGGGACCGAGATATTGTCCGTCGATAGAAGATAAAGTGGTTAGGTTCGCAGACAAAGAACGTCATCAACTTTTCTTAGAGCCGGAAGGCGCCGACACTAACGAAATTTACGTTCAAGGTTTGTCGACTTCGTTGCCTCACGACGTGCAAAAGGAAATTTATCATTCCATAAAAGGTTTGGAAAACTGCGAAATAATGCGCTATGCCTACGCCATCGAATACGATTGCATAGACTCGCTTGATTTAAAACCGACATTGGAATTCAAAAAAATCGAAAACCTGTTCTGCGCAGGTCAGATAAACGGTACGAGCGGATATGAAGAGGCGGCGGCGCAAGGGCTTATCGCAGGACTGAACGCTTCGTTGAAATTGAGGAAAGAACCGCCCGTAGTTCTTAAACGCAGCGACGGATATATCGGCGTTTTGATAGACGACTTGGTAACCAAAGGCACTAACGAGCCTTACCGAATGATGACTTCGAGAGCGGAATACCGAATAGTTTTAAGGCAAGACGACAGCGATTTCCGTCTTACCGAAATAGGAAGAAGAGCAGGACTCGTGAGCGACGAAAGATACGACGTATACTTAAAGCGCAAAGCGGAATATGCTTCCGCAACCGAAGAAATGCAAAAAACCGTGAAGCCGAAAGACGCGGAAAAATTGCTCGTTAAATACGGATTTCCGAAACCGCTTTCGGGACTCAGCAAAGCCGATTTGGTAAAAAGAGGCATTCCGATAGAAGAAATTAAAGAAGAACTCGGAGGGTTCGAAGGCGTTTCGAAAGCAATTTTGCAAACGGTGGAATTAGACGCGAAATACGAAGGCTATTTAGCAAAAAGTTTGGAGCAAATAGAAAAAGCGAAACGTTTGGAAGAAAAAGTTTTACCGAAAGACATAGACTATCTTTCGATAAACGGGTTAAGGCTGGAAGCAAGACAAAAACTCGATAAAATACGTCCGGAGAATTTGGGGCAAGCAGAACGGATTTCCGGCGTCTCCCCCGCGGACATAGCGGTTTTGATGGTATATCTCAAAAAGTAAGGTGTTTATGAAAAGAATAGCGAAATTCGAAAAAATCAGTTTGCAAGAATTTTTGAAAAGCGGAACGGAAGAAACTTATAACGAAATAATCCTTCCGAAAAGAGCGACTGCGTTCTCTGCCGGATACGATTTTTTCGCGCCAGAAACCGTTTTCGTAGGCGCGGGAGAATGCGTTAAAATAGCGACGGGAATACGCGCAAAAATACAAGCGGGTTGGGTGCTTAAAATATATCCTCGTTCGAGTTTGGGATTTAAATATCGTTTAACTTTAAACAACACGGTCGGCATTATCGACGGAGATTATTATAACGCCGACAACGAAGGACATATCTTCATAAAACTAACCAACTGCGGAAACCTGCCTTTAACCATCGAAAAAGGAACGGCTTTCGCGCAAGGCGTGTTCGTTGAATACGGCATTACGGAAGACGACGACTGCTCCGCCGTTCGTCACGGAGGATTCGGGAGCACGGACAAACCGAACGCTTAATAATCCTCTTATAATAATATACTGCGCTTTATTTAAAACAGACGCAAGCGACGGTAACGAGTTTTAATCGTTACCGTCGCTTTTATTTTTGTTAACTAAGGCTATCAACGCTAAACGGTAACGACCGTTACTTAGCGTTTATTTTGCCGAATTACATAAGAAGCATTCCCTCGGTAGAGCGAACCACTTTGAACAGTTCGACTTGTTTGCCTGTCGCGGCGTCGATATAGACGTAATAGGTGTCGCCGTCGTAAGTTCCGCAAAACTCATAGCACAGTTTTTCATCGGAAGTTCCTATCGGGACTACCGCAAGCCTTTTCGTTCGGACGTCGATATTGGCAGACGTTTTCGATTGCGCTTGAGCCTCGGTCAGTTTAGGTTTTGCGACGCTTCTTATAGTATGATTGGTCCAATACGAAGTGCCTTCCAAACCTATAACCATACCCGTTTCCGCACACACCCTGACTTTTATTAAGTCCGAATAAACAATCACGCCTTCGCTTTCATAGGCGAAATTGACGGTATATACGTTGCTTTCTTTCCCCGTCCAAACGGGTTTCATATTTTCTATTTCCAATTTTTCAAGGAAACTTTGCGCTCTTTGTATACATTCTTCTTGACCGAGTTCGGTGGAATTGCAACTTCCCGCAAAAGCAAACATAATAAGTTTACCCTCTTTTTTGCTTATTTGCGCGAACAAAATTTCTCCGTCGACCTCCGCTTGTAAGTTATAACATTCTATTCCCTCGGTGCTTTCGCCTGCGTTTTGAACGTTTTTGACGGAATATTCCGCAAAATACGCATTGAATTTATCGTAGGCTTCGGAAGCGGTTATCTCGTCTCCCGAAAGACCTTTTATCTCTCTTTCTCTCGCGCCGTCGCTAAACGGTCCGTCGTAGATGAGTTCGGGATATTCCGCCGATAAATATTGAAGTTGATTCAGTCCCTCCACGACGATATTTCCGTTACCGCCGTTTGCAATGGAAGAAAAAGAGAAGTCGGTTCCTATCCTTTCCGTCATTTCCGCAAGCGAATTTTTTAAGGTTTTGTTCGCTTCGTAAAGTCTATACAGCGTTCCGAGTTCTTCTTCGGTAATTGCTTTGCCTTCGATGATTTTTTTGTTCAGATATTTGCTGTAATCGCCTATTTGATTGACGAGTTTTGTAGTGTAAAACTTGCTTTCGTCTTGAAGCGGCAACGACTGCAAATCGTTTTCGGCAAGTTCGCTGTTAACGGCAACGTCGATAAGATATTCTTGAAACGCGCCCGAATCTCCGGTAGCGAAAGCCTTTGAAAGGTTGAGGTCGATATTATCCACGTAATCCACGGTATTATAAAACGCCCGCGAATATCCCGCTTCCAAAGCGTTTTCGCCGTTAGAGGGCATAAGCATCGTGAAAGTTAAAGCCCCTGCAAGCACGAGCGATACTATTCCGAGGGAAACGATTGCCACCACGAACCCCGCTTTGCCGCCGTTTTTGCGACGTTGTTTTTTCAGTTCGTGCGAGCGGCTCGCCTTTCTTTCTTTACCCTCTTCTTTGAGTTTTGCGCGTTCGTATTTAATTCTGTTTTTCTCTTTACGTTTTTCGAGTTTAGCCTTTTGTTTTTCTTCTTTCGCCGCCGCGCGAAGTCTTAATATTTCGGCTTTCTTTTCCGCACGCGCGTTTTCCCTTTCTATGCGCTTTTCTTCTTTAATTTTTTTACGAGCGTTTCTTGCGCGAAGTTTATCCCTTTGTTTAGCAAGTTTCGCTTTTTGTTTTTCCTCTTTTTTAGCCGCTTTGATTTGCGCGAGTTCCACCCTTCTGTCTGCTCGCGCCTTTTCTTTTTTCTTTTTTTCGACTACGTTTTCGACTTTTTCCAAAGCGTTATTCTTTTTCTTTTTTTTCATATTCCCTCCTTACACCGCAAACACGTGATTTCCTATCGTTACGGTAGTTTTTCTTGAAAAAATCCACGCGCTGGTAGCCGTTGCGGGATTATAATAATAAATCGCGCCGTAGGTCGGATCCCAACCGTTCATCGCGTCTCTCGCCGCTTTTTTCGCGGTTTCGTTAGGCGTTAAATTTATTTGCCCGTCGCTTACCGCGGTAAAGGCGTATGACTGATAAATAACGCCGCTCATAGTGTTGGGAAAGGACGCGCTTTTAATTCTGTTCATAACGACTGCGCCGACCGCCACTTGTCCGACGTAACTTTCTCCGCGCGCTTCTCCGTATATGAGCCTTGCGAGCAAATACACCTCGTTATCCGAGTAGTTTGTGCTCGACGACTCCGAACCGCTTATCGTCATACCTAACGCTTTAAGCGTTTTTTCTCCTACGATACCGTCTTGCGTAAGTCCGTTTTTACGTTGAAAATATTTGACCGCCGCTTTGGTTTGACTGCCGAATATTCCGTCTACCGAACCGTTGTAGTAGCCCCAATTTTTAAGTTTCTTTTGCAGCGTTTTGACGTTTGTGCCGGTGCTTCCTTGTTTTAAAACAAGCGCGTATGCGCTTTCCACCGAAGCGGAATCGGGCAAAAAGCCGCTTGCCGCGCCCGCGCCCAACGCACAGAAACACACCATAATTATTACGGTTAATCTTTTAATTATTTTTTTCATTTTCCCTCCCTTGTTAAAAATTCGTTTATAATCTCCCGTATTTTGCTTTCGTATCGGTAACTCGTTCCGCTCCCCGTAAAGCATAACGGCGGGTAAACAACACACCACCAATTCTGCCCTTCCGCTTCGCCGAGTTCTATTATTACCGCGTCGTATATTCCGCTCTCCAACGTAACGCCGTCGTATACCCTTGTGGGGAACTCTTCCTTTCTTAAACATACTTTCGCCGAATATTTAAAACCGTTTTCTTCGAGAACGGAATTTGCCACTTCTTCCACTTTCGACTCCGTTTCTTTAAAAAGTTTTTCCGCCTTTTCTTTGGTATCGCACTCGGCGATAAAAGGCGTTAAATAATTCACGACCGCGTCTTTCACGGCATATTTTACCGCTTGGTCCGCTTGTTCGTTAGAGTTTGCGCGAATATGTATTCTCAAATATTCGGTTTGCGTTTGGTTTTCTTTCAAATATATCCCTATCGCCGTCAACAATATTATGGCTAACGTCAAAAAAGTTATGCACGCTTTTTTCATTTTTCTCACTCCCTAAAAAGTTATACGATATATACTTTATTGACGGCATTTTAAATTTTTATACAGCCCCTCTTTCTTTACTCAAACGATTAAAAATATTTTATAATCCCTAAACGACAAAAAAGAACGGGGTTCTTTTAACCACCGTTCTTTTTTGTCTGTTATTTTGCTAAAACTCTTCGACGCTTTTTAATTCCCGCGCGAAACGCTTTTATCTTATCCGCGTTTATAAGAATAGCCCAAATATTGCAAACGCTTTGCATTTTCGGTATTATCGGCAAAGTCAACGCTTTCGGGAGCGTTACTATAATAAATAGATTTCCATCCGCTTTTGTTAGAGAACGTTGCGGTTTTAAGACTACCGCATTTTTTAAACGCGTTCATTCCTATATAAGATAAACTTTTGCCGAACGTTACGCTCGTTAACGAAGTGCAATTACAAAAAGCTTCGCTAAATATAGCCTTTACGGAATCGGGTATAACCATACTTGTTAACGAACTGCAATTAAGGAACGCCCCTTCGTAGATAATTTTCGTAGTGCTTTCCAACGTGCACGAGGTTGCCGTTGTATCGACCGCTTTCATTGCTATGACGTATGGATTATCGTCGTTACCCAAATAATATACGTTGCCGCTTCGATTGTATTCCAACGCGTCGCAATAATAGAAAACACATACGCCCATATCCGTTAAGCTGTCCGGAACGGACACCTTTTTCAACGAACTGCACTTATGGAACGCATAATGCGCTATTTCCGTTACGCCTTCCGAAATATCGACTTCCGTTAACTTGTCGGCGTATTCAAAAGACTTCTCTCCGATTTTTATTCCGCTCGGCACGGCAACTTTTTTAACAACGCTATGGTAAAAAGCATAGTTGAATATTTCATAATTTGCGCCGTTATAACTTTCGGGCAGAGTAAGTTCGGTCGCGTTTCCGACATACCCCAACAAATAGTTTACTTCGTCATAGGTATAGAAAAGATAGTCTTCCCTGTTGACTATATCGCTTTCGCCGGATTTTTTAACGTTTAACGCATATTTGCCCAAACCGCCGTTTTCGGTGCTGCCTTCGATTATTTCAAGGTTTCCGTTGTTTATTACTTCGATAAGTTTATAACAATCCGAAAACGCCCCGTCGCTTATACTCTGCACGCTGTTCGGAACGGTAATACTTGTTAACGAACTGCAATCATAGAACGCATAACTTCCTATACTCGAAACCTTTTCGCCGAAAGTTATTTTCGACAAACTTCGACAATAATAAAAGCAACTGTATTCGATACTCGTAACGTTATTTCCTATCGTTACGCTTTGTAAATCGTAGCAATATCCAAACGCATAACTTCCTATACTCGTCACGCCGTTTCCGATAGTTACGCTTTTTAACGAAGCGCAAGAACCGAAGGCATTGCTCCCTATACTTTCAACGTCGCCGTCTATCGTTACGTTCTCTAACCTGTCGCAGTTTTTAAACATAGGCGAGCAAATATTTCCGCCGAAAACGGTCAAGGTTTTTAAACTTTCGGGTATATAATAGTCGTAATAATAAGCGTCCTCGTAGTGTTCTATATCCGTCCATTGACAAGTTGACCCTTCGGGTTCCGTAGTATCGGAATAACTTCGCGTGGAATAGCCGAAAACGTATCCGAAAACTTGGTCGTAACCGTTAGTTGCCGTTTTGCTCGCGCCTACGAACGGCACGGTTAAAGAGGTTAAAGCGGAACAACCGTTAAACGCGCCTTTACCTATTTCGGTTACGGTATTCGGAACGGTTATACTCGTTATAAAAACACAGCCTTTAAAAGCCTCTTCGCCTATACTCGTTATCGTTACTTCGTTTACCTGCTCCGGAATAACGAGTTCCGTTAGCGTTTTTCCGTATTCGGTTAGCCCCGTTATGGAAGCACCGCCGTTACCTACCGTCCATATTACGGGTTCTGCGGGCTCTTCGGGTTCTTCATCGCCCGTCGAGCCGCCCTCGTCGCCACTTGTAGAACCGCCTGCCGAACCGCTTTCTTCTCCGCTTGTAGAACCGCCTGCCGAACTGCCTTCTCCTTTGCCCGCCTCTCCGCCGTTCGGCATGGTTTCCGTTTGCTGTCCGCCTTTCGGGGCGTCGCCTCCGTCATTGCCGCCCTCTCCGCAAGCGACAAGTCCGAAACAACATAGCGTTAATGTCAAAACCAGAACGCACAGCATAATAATTTTTTTCTTTAACGTCATTTTACCTTCTCCTTTCTTGTTTTTTTTAACAAAAAAAGGACGACAAGAAAGCGTGGCTATGCCACTTTCTTATCGTCCGTTATCGAACAATTTATTAAGTTTAAAAATGCAGAATAAACCCCTACTTGCTTGCTTGCTTGCTTGCTTGCTTGCTTGCTTGCTTGCTTGCTTGCTTG
>CAYQLN010000037.1:0-7380 GCA_964418455.1 uncultured Christensenella sp. | reverse complement strand
ATATCGAGAGCCTGCTCGCCGTTATCGGGTTGAGATACGTAAAGTTCGTCAAGATTAACTCCGAGGTTTTTCGCGTATACCGGGTCGAGAGCGTGCTCGGCGTCTATAAACGCGGCGATTCCGCCCGCTTTTTGGGTTTCCGCTATAACGTGAAGAGCAACCGTCGTTTTACCCGAACTTTCAGGTCCGTATATTTCGATTATTCTACCGCGCGGAAGTCCGCCGATACCGATTGCGAGGTCCAACGACAAACAGCCGGTAGGCAAAGCCTCTATCCCTTCTTCCGCGGCAGTTTGACCGAGTTTCATTATTGAACCTTTTCCGAATTGTTTTTCGATTTGCACAAGCACCGAGTCGAGTGCTTTCATCTTGTTTTCATCCATTATTTTTTCCTTCCTACAATTTTTTTAAATTATTCATCGCCAAAAACAGAGCGGCGTTTTTTGCTTTTTCCGTAATTTCCTCTCTGTTTCCGTCAAATTGACGTTTATAAACGTGCACGCCGTCTTTCGTGCCGACGGCTATATAGCACAGTCCCACGGGTTTAAGCGTATCGTCGCTCTTAGGTCCCGCAATGCCCGTCGTCGAAAGCGCGACGTCGCAATTTTCTTCTTGCAATAAACCGAGAGCCATTTCGTACGCCACTCTGCTACTGACCGCGCCGAGAGTTTTAAGGTCCTCTTCGTTAACGCCGAGTCTGCTTTTTTTACTTTCGTTGCTATACGAAACTACGCCTTCGTGCACCGTTTTCGAAGCGCCGGGGGTCTTTATTATTTCCGCTACGACCCTGCCCGCGGTAAAAGATTCCGCGGTGGATATCTTCTTTTTTTTAAGCGTTAACAAGTCGTACAGTCTTTCGGCAAGCGAAACGTCGCGATCGGCATAAAGCCCGTCTTCGAGTTTCTCGCCGATAAGCCTTAGCACTTCCGTTTCCGTTTTTTTATCCGTTTCGTAATCGAAAATCAGTTTCACAGAACAGTCCGAATATTTTTCGCAAAAACAGGTTTTTAGTTTTCCGTCGGCAACAATTTCCGCTTCTTTAAGAACGGACGCAAGATGTTCTCCGTTCCCGAAATATTTTAATCGCACGATTTTTTTCGCGCCGAACCTGTTAGAAACGTAGGGCACGAAATATCCGCCGAACATTTCCTCCGCACGATTCCCCGAAGGGAACACCGCCAAAGAAAATCCCTCTTCTTCCAATAAAAAGCCCTGAAAATACCCCTTTTTGTTGGGTATCACGGTAGATAAATAGGGAATGACTGCATAACTCGCGTCCATCGCGTTATCCGTGTTTCGACAAAATTCCTCTATAATTTTAACCGCGTTTTCGTTCTCCGAAAGTTCCGTGCCGAACTCTTCGGCAACTATGGACTTAAAATCGAATCGCGCTTTATCCGCGCCGAAAACCAAAAGATTTTCCGCAATATCTTTGAAAGTCGAAAGATATTTGGTAAACGCTATATCGTCGCCGCGAGAAACGCAAGCCAGCGTTTCTTTTTCCAAACCGTATTCCGATATAAGCCTGTCTATGAACGCGGTTTCTTCCGCAAAAGAGGGAGAATTCAAGTCCGTTATAAGCAAAACCGCAGTCTTCATATCACTCCTTATCTTTCAAAACCGCGCGGTTTTTGACTATACATTCCGTTCCCGAAACGATCGTTAAAACCGTTGCAAGCCCCAAAGCGACAAGTCCTATTAGGTTGGTAACGGAATACAGCCCCGCGTCGAGCGAAGCGCCCGCCAAAAGAACGGCGATGGCAATATCTTGCACGAAAGTCTTTATTTTTCCGCTCCAATCCGCCGCAACGACCATCCCTTTATTCGCCGCAACCATTCTAAATCCGCTGATTATAAGTTCCCTCGCGAGTATTATCGCAACCGCAACGGCGGCATAAGACGGCAATATAACCGTTTCTCCCACAGGAACGAGCATTATAATCAACGCGGTCGAAACCAACACTTTATCCGCAATCGGGTCTAAAAATTTTCCGAGGTCGGTAACCAAGTTGTATTTTCTCGCTATATAGCCGTCTAAAAAATCCGTGCAAGCCGCAAGAACGAAAATTATCGCGGCGATAAGAAAATTACACGGCAAGGCGGATATAAAATATATCGCCGTAAACACGGGAATGAGTATAATTCTCAATAATGTGAGTTTGTTCGGTAAATTCATATTTTTTCTCCGTATAAATCGTAGCCCTGACTTTTTAATATTTTAACGTTGACGTTTTCACCTTTTTTCACTTCGTCTTGCGAAAAGAAATAAACTTTTCCGTCAACGTCGGGCGCGTTAAAATACGCTCTTCCGTAGTAAACGAGCATATCCTCGTCGAACCCCTCTACCGCTACCGAAAAAATTCTTCCGACAAGCGATTTAAGGTTTTCTTTAACAATCTTTTTTTGAACGGAATACAATTTTTTCAGGCGTTTCGTTTTTTCGCCTTTTTTTATTTGTCCGTCGAGTTTATAAGCGGGCGTACCCTCTTCTCTGCTGAACGCGAAAAATCCCGCGTTGAAAAGTTTCGCTTTCTTTAAAAACTCTATCAGCCTTTCGAAAGCCTCTTCCGTTTCTCCCGGAAAACCGGTTATAAAAGTGGAACGAATAGCTATTCCGTTAACTTCCCTTTTAAGTCTTTCGATAAGATTTAAATACTCGTCGAAACCGCCCTTTCTGTTCATTCTTTTAAGAACGGCGTCGTCTGCGTGTTGCAAAGGTATGTCTATGTATCTGATCATCTTCGCGTTGCCGTATAATTCCCTTATAAGTTCGTCGTCGACGTTTTCGGGATAACAGTACAAAAGCCTTATTCCCAACACGTTCGGCAATGCGGACAGCGCGCGGATAAGGTCGCAAAGATTGGTATTCCCCAAATCCTCGCCGTATCTCGTAACGTCTTGCGCAACGAGTATCAATTCGTTGACTACGCCGAGATTTTTCGCTTCCTCTATCAAGTCTTCTTTTTTAACCGAGCGGAACTCCCCGCGAATCTTCGGAATTAAGCAATAGGTGCAATGATTAGAACAGCCGTCTGCTATTTTAAGATAAGCGTAGCCCTCGGTAGTCAGAACCCTGTCTTTCAAACATTCGTTTTTCGGTTCTCCTATGAGTTTTACTCTTTCGCCGAGATACACTCTGTCGATGACCTCGTTTATGCGCGAATATTCGCTTATTCCCAAAACCGCGTCTATTTCGAAGAAATCTTCAAAAAACTCTTGCGCGAATTTTTGCGGCAAACAGCCCGTTACTATAATTTTTTCCAACTCGCCGTTTTTTTTGAATTCCGCAACTCGCAAAATTTCTTCCACCGCTTCTTTTCTCGCGCTTTCCAAAAACGCGCAAGTGTTTATAATCACCGTTTGAGCGCAATTCAAATCGCTCGTAAGTAAATGTTTTTTCGAAACGACCGCAAGCATTTTTTCGGTATCGACGCGGTTTTTATCGCAGCCCAGCGAAATTACGCCTATTCGCTTTTTATCCATTGTTCAGTCCTCCGCCGTTAAAAGTCGATGTCGTCCAACCTGCCGTATTTAGATTCGAACTCCTCTTTGCTGATTAAAATTCTTCTCGGTTTCGCGCCTTCGAAACCGGATACGTATCCCGCCTTTTCCATTTGGTCGATAAGCCTGCCCGCTTTTGCGTATCCGACGCCAAAACGACGTTGAAGTTGAGATATAGACACGGTAGAGCAGGAAACTCCGAGCGCGAGCGCTTTAACGAACAACGAGTTTGCGTCGGTATCGTCCGCTTCCGAACCGCCGAGCACGGGAGTTTCTTCCGTATCGGGCTTGGATTCGGGAATTTTATTGATATATTTATCCACCGTTTCGTCAAAATACGTTCCGTTATTCTCTTTTATATACGACACGACGTTGTTAATTTCTCGGCTGGAAATATACGCGCCTTGTATACGAACGGGCGAAGCCATCGAAGAATTTTTGAAAAGCATATCGCCGTTGCCCAAAAGCGTTTCCGCGCCCGCCTCTCCGAGACTCGTTTGGGAATCTGCGAAATTCATAACTTTCAGCGCGATACGCGACGGTAAATTGGTCTTTATGGTTCCCGTTATAACGTCTACCGTCGGGCGTTGAGTAGCCAAAACCAAATGTATGCCCGCCGCACGCGATTTCGCGGCAAGACGTCTTATTCTTTCTTCGAGGTCGCGCTTGCACGTTTCCATAAAGTCTGCAAGTTCGTCGAAGAAAATAACTATTCTCGGAAGTTTGGGAATCGTATCGTTGGCGACGTATTCGTTGTAACTTTCAAGGTCAACCACGAGCGAACTCTGCTCGAAAAGTTGGTATCTCCTTTCCATTTCGTCGATAGCCCACGAAAGCGCGTTGAGCGCGGCTTGCGGTTCGGTTATGACTTTCGGTATCAAAAGATGCGGCAATCCTTCGTATTTTTTAAATCCCACTCTCTTCGGGTCGATAAGCATAAGCCTTAAATCTTCGGGGCTGTATCGCATAATAAGACTGATAATCATAACGTCAAGGCACACGCTCTTCCCCGAGCCCGTTGCGCCCGCCACCAAATAGTGCGGACCTTTTGCGAGGTTATCCGTCTTTATGTCGCCGACTATGTCTTTACCGAGGGCGAACTCCAAAGCGGAGGGTTTGATTTTCTTTTTGGACATTCCCTCCAAAACTTCTTTCATTCCCACGGTCACGCGCGATTCGTTAGCGACTTCCACGCCGACCAAATCCGTTCCCGGAATAGGCGCTTCGACGCGCACTTCGTCTTTACATTTCAAGCGAAGTTTAAGTTCTTTTTCCCTTCCCGCAACCTTGTTTACGGAAACGCCCTTAGGCATAGTTACTTCGTATCTCGTGATAGAAGGACCTTGAACGTATCCTTGCGGTTCGACGTCGATGTGAAACTCGCCGAGCGTTTCTTTTATAATGCGCTTTCTCAGTTCGTGGTCTTCCTTTTTAGCGTCGGGAGAAATCACGTAAGTTTCCAAAAGGTCTATTGGAGGACGGTTATAAACCATATTGATAGGCGGATTGACCGCTTTCGGCTCTTCCGTTTTAGGTTCTTCTTTTTCCGTCGGTTGAGGTTCGGACTCGAAAAGTCTTCTTCTGGAAGAAGAGAACAGTTCTTCGGTGTTTCTTTCCGCGGTTTTTCCCGTTTCGCCGGCAACCTTGCTTTCCGGTTCTTTTTTGGATTCTTCCGCGCCGACTCCGAACGCTTCTTTTATTCTCGAAGAACGCAAAATATCCGTCGATTTAGGCGGGTTTTGTCGATTTTCCGCACCATCTTCCGTTTCGTCGATAAACGGAACGTCTTTTAAAGGTTCTCTTATCGGTTTTATTTCTTTTGCGCGTTCGATAGTTTGATTCGGAGCGCCGTCCATATCGAAAGAAGCGTATTTGCCGTAAAAATTTTCCGCGTGCGAAAGAGCGTCGTCTTCGTTAACGACCTTTTTCTCTTCCGAATTCAACGATTCTTGTTCTTTAACGGGTATGGGCGAAGATATTTCCACGGAAGAACTTTTTTCTTCTTTTTGCGGATTTATATCGGTGGGAGTTTTAATGTAATTGAGTTTATCTTGCAATTCCGCGCTGTAATTTGCCGAATATGTTTTCCGCTCCGCGCGAGGTTGCGTCGCTTCCGCCGAGTTTGCGGCGGCGCGTTGTTCTATCCGAATGTCTTTTTTAGACTTAAAAGCAAATCTTTCGGGGTCGCTGACAAAAAGTCGTTGCCCGGAAAAATTGTTATCGGGAAAATCCACTCCGCCTACGGGATAATCCCTTTCGCCTTCTATTTCCGGTTTAACGGAGGAAAAGTTTTCGCTCATATAAGAACCGCGGACGGCGTTTTTAGAAGATTTTCCGCCTATAATATCCTTTACCAGCGCATAAACCAAAAGCGCCAAAAGCGCGGAAAGGACAACGTAACTCCCCACGCTCGTAAAAGTTTTGGAAATCAAAAAAGCCACGAGCGCGAGCGCGAAACCGCCGCCCGAGGCGGTGGCAAAACCGCCGTCGCCCATAGTATAGGCTTTCGCGAGATATTCCCCGTATGACAGTTCGGTATCTCCGTGCATCGTTATGACGTGGACGATTAGAAAAAACACGCCGACGGAAAAACCGATAAGCAATTTCTTTTTAAGCGAAAGCCCCGTCCTTTTTCCCGTTATCAAAAGCACGCCCGTAAAAATCGACCAAACAGCGACCGCAAAAGCCGCGTAGCCGAACAATCCGAACAAAAATTTATTTACGTATAACCCCGGCACCGAAAAAATCGCGTCACGCGAAATAAGGCATATCAAACACAACGTGGCGAAAAGCACGATGACAACGCCGAAAGTTTCCGCCGTGAACACCGTTTGTTTTTCGGTATTTTTTTCTCCGTCTTTTTTTATTTGGCTCAAAATAGCACCCTTCCGTTCTTTTCGATAATTTTTCTTTTTGATTATATCAAAAAGCGCCTGATTTTTCAATCTATTTTAGCAAACATTTTGCATTATACGAGGTATATTTTTTAGCGCGAACGGTCATTTATGCCGTTAACGCTAAAATTAAAGAGGAAAAAACGAAAAATCCCCTGATTTCTTCGATTAGAAGAAAGCAAGGGATTTTTTTGCGCGTTTCGTTCGCTATTTCGCAGGCGCGTACAAAAGTCTTTTGCATTGGTCGCACTCTACGATTTTTCCGTTTTTAATTTCGGCGACGGTATTCATAGGCATTTCCATATTGCACGCCCCGCAATACCCGTCTTTAACCGCATATACGATAGGGAAGATTTTTTCCGCGCGTTTCTTTTTATAAAGAGCCATAAGGTCTTCGTCGACGTCCTTTTCCAAAACGGAAAGTTCTTTTTCTATACTCTCCAACTCGCCTTTAAACGACTCTTTAAGTTTTGCGTATTCTTCTTTATTCTCGGCAAATTGCTGTTTTGCTTTTGCGGTAAGCGTTTTAATCTTGGCGTATTCCGCTATAACCGCTTTGATTTCGTTTTCCGCTCTTGCCGCTTCTTCGTCCACCGCCTTGATTTTACCGTACAACTCGTCTAATTTTTTAACGAGGAAATTAGCGCCCGCTTCGTCTTCGACGTCGTCAATCGCGTGAGAAAACTCCTGCGCTTCCGCCGCAAGTTTTTTTTGCGACGCGACCGCGCTTTCGAACACTGCCGCAAGTTCGCCCGCTCTTTGTTCGAGTTTGGTTATTTTTTCCTCTACCGTTTCCAAATATTTTTTCGCTTCCGCCATTTTCTTTCTACTCTCGCTCTTTCCAAGCGTTATTTCGATATTCCTCTTTTTAGCGTCCGTTTCTTGATATTTAAGTATTGCGTTTATCATAACAGGTTTTCTCCTTTATCTAAATCTTTTATCTAAAAAAATTTCCGTTTTAAAGTGTCCCGACGTAGCTTTCTCT
>CAYQLN010000036.1:0-7518 GCA_964418455.1 uncultured Christensenella sp. | reverse complement strand
TCTCTGCCCAAAAGGTCTACTATACTGACTTCTTTAACGGCGGAATAACTTAATTTACCCGTCGCTATTTGATAAACTCCGGGAACGGTTTTTATTTTACAGCCCGTTTCTTGGCACTTTGCTATTATTTTACTCTTTATCTTTTCGCTTACCGAAGGCATGGCGACGATTATTTCGTCCGCTTGAAAAAGCCTTGCGAAAGTTACCACGTCGCTCGTTTGCCCGACCACTTTCACGCCGTTAATCATTTGTCCGAGTTTATTTTCGTCGTCGTCTAAAACGCAAACGGGGTCGAAATTGATTTTGTCGCTGGTTTTCATTTCTCTGATAAGCATAGCGCCCGCGTCGCCGCCGCCGACTATTATAACTCTTCTGTAATCGTGACGTTTTGCTTTACGCTGCGCTACGAAATACCCCAAATAACCCGTTATAAACCTCACGGGGAAAACCAACAATAACTGTATGAACGAAATAACGAAAGCCCAAAGACTATCTAAACCCGTAGGGAAAATCGAAAGGAAAAAATGCACGCAAGTGGTTATCAAAACCGCTTCCATAACGTTTATCATCTCTTTTATGCCGGCATATTTCCAAATGTTGTTATACAAACCGAACAAAGTGAAAACGAGATACATTATCACTATGTCTATAATTATCAAATACCACGCGGAAGAAAAACCTTCGCTCACGGACCAACCGATAACCAAAAACGAAAGCGTCCAAGCAAGCAACACCGAAACGAAATCCAGCGATACGAGAGCAATTGTCTTTAATACCTTTTTCATAAGTCTTTCTCCTACCCGTTATTCCTTCTCGGGTTTTATTTTCATAAGCAAACTTTCCGCCGAAAGTCCGCTCTTTTCCATTTGCGTTTTAACCGTTCCTTGCACGACGAAACTGTCGTTCACTCCGAAAGACAAAACGTTTGCCGAAACGCCCTTTTCTTTATAATACCCCGAAACGGCGCTTCCGAAACCGCCGGAGAGTTGATTTTCTTCGAGCGTTACGATTTTCGCGTTTTTAATTTTATCTAACGCTTCGCCGTCTATCGGTTTAATCGTTCTCGCGTTATACACCGTCGCTTTAAGTTTTCCGCGTTTAACGGTCTCCGTAGCGAGTTCTATCATCCTCGGCCCGACCGCCAGGAACACAATCTCTTCGCCGTTATCCGAAACTTTCGGCCAAAACGGAAACGGCTTGTTTTCACATTTTATTTCGCCGTGCTTTCCGTTCGGATACCTTATCGCAACGGGAGAATTTAGCGTTAACGCATAATCCAAAACCTCTTTCAACTCTTCCGTCGAACAAGGCGCGAAAACTTTCATATTCGGAATGTTAGTTAAAAACGACAAATCAAAAAGCCCTTGATGCGTTTTGCCGTCCGCGCCGACGAATCCCGCTCTGTCTATGCAAAATACTACGGGTAAATCGGAAATGCACACGTCGTGCAAAATTTGGTCGTAAGCCCTTTGCAAAAAAGTAGAATAAACCGCGACGATAGGTTTAAGCCCGCCTACCGCAAGTCCCGCCGCATACGTTACCGCGTATTCTTCGGCAATGCCGACGTCCGCGAAATTGTTCGGGAATTTTTCTCGAACGGTTTTAAGCCCCGTTCCGCAAGTCATTCCCGCGGTCACCGCGACAATCTTGTCGTCTTTTTCTATCAACGAAGCAATTTTCTCTCCGAGCGCGTCGGCAAAATCTCCGCTACCCAAAGAAAAGTTCTTGCCTACTCCGTGAAATTCCTCCGCTTTGTTTTCCGCGTCTTCCACGCCCAAACCTTTAACGGTATTGACGTGCAAAAAGACCGCCTTATCCTTAGAAGAATTTTTAACTTTTTGAAGTATGGAAATCAGTTCCTCAATATCGTGCCCGTTTATCGGCCCGACGAACTTAAACCCGAACGATTCCAAATAATAATTTTTATTAAACAGCCGTTTTACCGCGTTTCGGCATTTTTTCAAAAACCGAGTTATAAAGGAATTTTTAAAAACTTTTTTAAAACCGTTTTTAAATCTTCTGTAACCGCCGCGCGTAGTCGATTTGGAAATGAGTTTATAAAATCCGTTATCGTTTTTTGCTATGCTCATTCCGTTATCGTTCAAAATAACTATAAAATTTTTCGGTTTTTCGTTTTTAACGGTCAACGCTTCGAGATTGATGCCGTTTGTAAACGAGCCGTCGCCAACGACAACCGCCACGGAATAATCTTCGCCCTTTTTATCGCGAGCGTCGCACAACCCTAAACCCTGAGCGACGGAAACTCCCGCGTGACCTTCCGTAAACGCGTCGTATTCGCTTTCTTCTCTGTCGGGGAAACCGGAAATTCCGCCCTCAGTCCGAATAGTCGAAAACTCGTTTTTCCTTCCCGTCAACAACTTATGCGTGTAGCATTGATGCCCGACGTCGAAAATCAATTTGTCTTTCGGCGCGTCGAATACGTAGTGAAGCGCCAAAGTAAGTTCCACCACGCCGAGATTGGAAGCGAGATGTCCGCCGTTTTGTTTTGCGGTTTCCACTATTTTAGCGCGAATTTCCCCCGACAAGGTTTTTAATTCTTCGATATTCAATTTTTTTAAATCTGTTAAAGAATTAACCTTTTCGAGAACGGACATACGCACCTTTTAATCGAGAACCCTCGCGATTTTTATCGACGAACGATTTGATATATTATACTACCGCGAAAATTAAAAGTCAATATAATTCAATAATATATGCCTGTCTCTCTTCGTCATAGTCCGCGAAAAAAGGCGAACGATTTTTTTGATAAACGCCCGTTTTCGCAATAAAAATTTCGAATACGAAAACTTCGGGCGGTTTTTCAAAAACCGCCCGAAGTTTTAGCCTAAAATTTATTGAAAATATTTAAGTCCTAAACGATTATGTATTTCGGCATATCGCGCTCTCGCGAATTCTTATTTTTCAATCCGTCTTTAAGCGTTAGCCGCCGTCCTTTCGGATTTTAAATTCGCAAGATATTCTTGTGCGATTTTAGCCGCGTCGTCAAGAGCCTTTTCAAACGCTTGCTTGTTCGCGGAGAGTTTTGCGACCGCTTCTTCTTTTTCTTTTTCGATTTGCGCAAGTTCGTCTTTCGTTAAGGAATCTTCTATTTTTTTCAAATACTCGTTCGCTTTGTTTTCCAAAACTTTAACTTTGTTCTTTAACGCGTCGAGTTCGATTTTACCGCTATCTAAAACGGCGGTTATGTCGTTAATAACGGTTTTCATATCCGCAATCGCCGTTTCGAATTGTTGTTTAACGGTCGGAAGAAGGGCAAACGCGCTTTCCGCGGCGTCTATCATAGCGTTCGCGCTGTTTATAGCCGCTTCTATTTGAGGTTTATATTCTTCGCTTATTTCGTTGATTTTAGTCTTAATCGCGCTTTCCGCTTGACCGAGCGCCGCGGTAAGAGCGGCCTTTTGAGCGTTCAACGCTTCGCTTGCGGGAGAATTTTTGAAAAGTTTGTCGGCATAGGTTTCTATGCTTTCAACCGTAATTTCTCCGTCGGAATTTTTAAGCGGCTCTACGGACTCCATACCGAGCGCGGTCGCAATCGCGGAAATTTGCGCTTCGTTAAGCGGATAGTTCTTTACTTTCAGAGCAAGTTCGTATGCGTCGCATATAACGTCGAATCCTTTTGCCGCCGAAGCATACGCTTGATATGCCGCGCCGTAATAAGCGAGTTGCGGATTAGTCGCCGCTTTTTTAAAGCAGAAAGAATAATACACCGCGTGCTCGGCAAGTTCCGTTGCTTTTTCATAAACGGCTAACGCCTTAGACTTCGCCTCGTTATACGCTTCCGTCGCGTATTTTTCTATTTTCGCGTTTGCGGTTTTAAGCGTTTCAATCAATTCCTTATCGTCGAGTTCGAGCGCGGCGTCAATAGATATTTCACCCGTTTCGGAAACGGATAAAGCGAGTTTGAATTTCTGAACGCTTGCGTTTTGAACGGCGGAGTTGTTAGGGAATTGTTTCTTTATCTCTTCCATTTTGCGAAGAAGCGAATACGCGCCTTCGCCGTCCGTCTTAACGGTCAATCCCGAGTTAGCCGCAGTCGCCGTGACGGTAGTATTGACTTTTTCAAGTATTTTTGCGGCGTAGTCGTTATCGGGAGAAGTTACCAATGTATCTACTACCTTATTTTCTTCGTCTAAATACCCGTATTTAACGGCAAGTTCGGTTATCTTTTTTATAGCGGCTTCGACATCTTCGCCCTCGATGCCCGTTTCTTGATATAACAAAACTTGACCGTCCTCGTTTTCTCCGCGCACGCTAACCACTTTTCCGTCTTTATCGACTATGAGTTCGATAGCCGGGTTAATGTCTAAACTGACGTACGCTTGCTTCGAAGAATCGTCGCTACCGCATCCCGTGAAAGCGCACAAAGAGAACGCAAACACTGCGGAAAGCAACACTGCTAAAAATTTTCTTTTCATACAACACCTCCGTTTTTTACAATAAAATCGTTTCTTTAATCATTAAACAATTATAAAGCCCGTTTTATTGCAATATTTAAATTTTTTTATTGTTCTTGCCAAAAATTTTCCGTCGAACCGTATTTTTGCAAAACACCGTTCACAAATTCTTCATATTCCTCGTCGCTTATAACCCTATTTAAGTTTTCATAGTCGCTTCGATATTTGTTTAATCTGTCTTCGCACTCTTCGTTAATTAAATTTTTTAATTGCTCCGTATAAACGTTAACGTCGCTCGGAACTATTAAAAACGACCGAAAACCCGAAACGTCATTACCGGCGTCGGCAAGTATTTTCAAATACGTTTCCGCGGAATTTCTGAACGAATCGAGGTTTAAGGAAGAAAACAAATTTTGCAAACCGACCGCGTCGACTACGGAAGAAACCGCGGAATAATCGGTTAACGCAACCGTTAAATCGTTCACGCTTGCTATTTCCTTTCCGAAAGAATTTTTATATTCGAGTAAAAGTCCGTCCATTTCCTCCATTAAAGCGATAAAACTCGCGTCTTCATAAGTCAATCCGTATTCTTTTATAGTCCAATAATCGAGATTAAACAACACCGAAGGAGAAGGGTTCGCGCTATGATTATATATGTTTAGCGAACAAACGGAAATATCTTTAATCAAACTCACGTTTTTCATTATCTTAGAAACGCTTTTTAACAACTCGTCGCGAATTAGTTCCATCGTCTTGTCGCCGAAAACGTTTTTCCTATATAATTCTTCAAGTTCTTCCGCATTGACGTTCGCTAAATTGCGTTCGCAATATTTAACCGACGTTTGTTTTAGCCATTCCGATATATCGGAAACGTTTTCCTTTTCATCGATGCCCAAAATTTCGCTTAGCCCGCTTTCGTCGGTTTTGTTTTCGGCAACGACGGCGTATATGCCTTTGGATTTAAAAAAATCTTTCAATCCGCTAACCGCTTCGTCCTTTATCGACTCGTTAGAATCCGCGACGAACGACAAACGCACCGCGCTCGCTTGGGCGTTTACGTCGATATAACCGAGTTTCGCCGCGTGTTCGGCGTATTTTACAATCGCTTCTTTTAGCCGCAAGTTTTTTAATCCGTCGGCCAAATTATCGTCGCTTAAAACTATGTCGGCGTCGTCGTTGAGCGAATTAACGAATAAAACGCTACCCGAATCATCCGTAACGAAAGAAACCGACGGATTGATTTCCAACGCAAAAACGAACTTATCCGGCGCGACTTTCTTGCCGAGCGCAACCGAAATAAAAACCAACGCGACTATAATCGCGACCGCAAACGCCGCCACGCAACCGATAAAAACGCCCTTCTTGCGTTTTAAAAGCGCGTCGCCTTCGACGACGACGGGGTCGAGACTACTATTGTTTTCGATAGGCGCGGATAGAACTTCTTTTTTTAACGAAGGAGCGGCTTTGTCGAATTCTTCGTTTAAACGCTTTTTCCAAGATTTCATTTCTACTCCTCCTTTAACGCCTTTTTCAACTTATCCACCGCGCGTTTATATTTGGAAGTAACCGTGCCGATAGGACAATTAAGCGTTTGTGCTATTTCCTTGTGTTTATACGCCCAAACCACGTGCAAAACCACTATTTTGCGTTCCTCTTCGTCCAAAACCTCGTTCAGCGCGCAAACAATCGAGTTTTTCAAAATAAAACTATCCGTTGCGTCCGCGCTTTTTCCGTCTTCGCGCTTTTTTTGTTTTTGAAAATTCGCGGCGGAACGCATATCGTTCAGCGCGGTGTTTTTCGCTATTTGCAAAATCCACGCCGAACCGTTCGTTCCTTTTTTATAGGAACCGATATTTTTCTTTATTTTCAAATAGACCGTTTGCATAGCGTCTTCGCTGTCCGCGGCGTTCCGAAAATAGGAATATATAAACGCATATACTCCCCGCTTCGTATGTTCATAAAGTTTTTCAAAAGCGTCGTTGTCGCCGTTTGCCACCTTTACTAAAAGACGGTCTATTTCCTTTTTGTTCAACACTTCACCCTTGCGTGTTTTTCCTTTCGTTATCGCATAATTTCGCAACGCTTTAACTTTTAAACACCGCGCCGCCTCGTTTTATTGCGCATAAAATTATTTTTTTATCGTATTCTATCATACGCTATGACAACTTTCAACAACAAAACAAAAAAAACCGTGCGATTTTTCACATCGAACGGTTTTTTGTTTTATTGATTTTAATCCTTGTATTCCGTAGTGTAGTTATCGAAATAACCTTGTATCCAAATAATAGGCGTTCCTTTGTCTCCCGAACCGGAAGTAAGGTCGCAAAGCGAACCTATAAGGTCCGTAAGACGACGCGGCGTAGTTCCCATTTGCCCCACCGTTGCGGAATCCTTTTTCGCGATTTCGTTTTTGATGGCGTCTTTCAAAGCGTCGCCTTTCAAATCCTTAAAATCGTTATCGGCGAGATATTTAAGTTTAAGTTCGTTTGGCGTTCCGTCAAGTCCTCTCGTATAGGCGGGTGCGACTACGGGGTCTGCGAGTTCCCAAATTTTACCGACGGGGTCTTTAAACGCTCCGTCGCCGTATACCATGACTTCAACGAGTTTTCCCGTCGCTTGGAAAATATTTTTTTGAATAGCGTCTACGATAGGCTGACAATCGCGAGGGAAAAGTTTAACGGAATCCTCGGTAGATTTATTGGAACCGAGCAACCCGTAATTTTCGTTGTATCCGCTGCCGCAAACGGGTGCGTTTAAAACCTCGTCGAGCCCTATAACGACGTTCGCGCCCGCTTCTTTCAAAATGCGCTTGGTGCGCGCTCTGGTGTGAATGTCGCAACATAAAACGTTTTTGGTCAAACTCAAAACGGCTTTGGGATTGTTTGCGAAAATGATTTCGCATTCCGCGCCCTGCTCGTTAATCAGGTTTTTATAATATTCCACGTAGTCGACGCCTGTAAACGTGTGTTTTTTATGTCCGAATAATTGGCGATACTTTTCTTCGGTAAGCACGTCCGTATAAGGATTAACTCCTTTTTCGTCAAGCATATCCAAACTAACCAAATGGTTCCCCACCTCGTCGGAAGGATAGGAAAGCATAAGC
>CAYQLN010000035.1:0-7572 GCA_964418455.1 uncultured Christensenella sp. | reverse complement strand
GGGGATTTGATATATAGAGAAAACTATGAAATGAACCCCGACGGCAGTCAGAAAGCGATTAACGTTTGAAATTCGATTGGAGGAAAACATAAATGAACGTTCATCAAGAAAACAACAAGGTTTTTATCAGCGGAGAAATAGTAACGGAAGCCGTGTTCTCTCACGAAGTATACGGAGAGGGCTTTTACGAAATGAACGTGCTGGTAAAAAGGCTGTCGGGGCAGGGCGATATTTTGCCCGTTACCGTAAGCGAACGGCTTATCGCCGACAAGGATTTGAAAACGGGCGTAGTTATAAACGCTTCGGGGCAGTTTAGAAGTTACAATAAACTCGTCGACGGCAAAAGCAAACTTATGCTTACCGTTTTTATACGCGAGTTATACGACTACGCCACGGTGAAGAATCCTAACAGTATAGTTTTGTCGGGATATATTTGCAAACCGCCGATATATCGCACCACGCCCTTTAACAGGGAGATAGCCGATATACTTATAGCGGTTAACAGGTCGTATAATAAAAGCGATTATATTCCGTGTATAGCGTGGGGCAGAAACGCGAGATTCGCGAAAAATCTTGCGGTGGGAGAAAAAATCGCCATAAGCGGAAGAATACAGAGCCGCGAATATCAAAAGAAAATCAGCGAAGAAGAAGTTAAAACGATGACCGCATACGAAGTGAGCATAAGCAAACTTTGCGCATACGAAAGCGCGGAATCTTTTAACGTCGAAGAGGAGTTTGCGAAATTCAGTCTTGCGGAAGGGGAAGCACCCGTTCGCGAAGCGTTCGGAGAATAACGATTTCCTAAGATAATACGATAAAGGGGGGGGAGCGCCGCCGCAGCCTTGCAAGGCTGCGGCGGCGCTAATCTTTTATATCAGCGTTGACCGGTCACGGAAATCGAAACGCTGTATTTTAATTTATCCATATAATCGTTTTTTAAAGTTTCATAGTGCGTATGAGAATATTTATATATGTCGTCAAGCGTGCCGAAAATATCGCATTTGCTTTTTTTAAGCAACTCCGTTAACTGCGACACGTTGTTTTCGAACTTGATTTTTATTGCGTTTATTATCTCTTCGTCGAGGGGCACGTTTCTGGAATTTTCGGTGTCTTGTCGCTTAGAGTTTTGGTCGACTATTTTGCAGTATAAAGAAAGAGAAATATCCATCGAACAGCCGTCGTCGTTTGCGGTTGTTTTTATTTTAGGCGTATTTCTGACCGCGTTTATCAAATAGTCGGTTTCTCTTCCGTCCTTTTCGACGGATATCGGAAAAGTCGTTGAGGATAGCGAATTGGTGAGCATTTTGAAAGTTAAAGTCATTTCCTGCTGCAGTTCGCCCACCATTACTCCGTCTTTAAAAAGAGCGGTTGTCGAGGCGTCGAATAAAACTTTTTCCTCCTCTTGTCCGCTTTCCGCTCCGCCGCCCTCACCGCTTTCCGAATCTGTTTTGCCGTTTTTAGAAGAGTCTTGCCGAAGTATTTTAACAAGCGGCATGAAGGAACTTTTCGACCTCGAATAAGTGCCTTGAACGAAAGCCCTCAAATCGACGGGCGTAACGTCGCTGTCAAATCCCGGTTCTTTGAGCAAAACTTTTTGCAGCGCGAAAGAGGAAATATCGTCTAACGGCGAAGCGGTTTCGAGCAGTTCTTCGGCGGATTTTTCCGCCGCTATAACAAGCGCGGAGTCTTGCACGTTAAGCGTCTTTGCAAAAAAATCGAGTTCTTTAATAACGCTGTCGTCGTAAAGCGACTCGCCGATTATAATCAGGTTGCAGAAAGAAAGTTTCGGATACCAGCCCGAAACGCTGCCTATTCGTTTAAGCGCTTCCGCAACGGTGTTTCCCTCTCCGTTTAAAACGGCTTTCGGGTTTTCCGTGTTGGAATCGGTCGCTTCGGGAACCGCGACCTGCGCCGTTACGGAGTAGTTGAGCGTTTTTCCTTTATCTAACGCCACGGCGGTAACTATGGCTGTTTTTTCTATGTTTATAAGCCCGAAATCGTTGGAAAAGAACATAGCGAAAATCACAAAAAACGCCGCTATCAATATTTTAGTTTTTTTGAGGTTCATATTTTCTCCTTATCGCAAACGGCAAAAGCGCGGGTAATACGTTGCAAAAAATCAAACTGATCGCGCTACCGAAAGTCATTGCGAATTTTTCCAAGCCGTAGTAGCGTTCTCTGAAAATCACCACTATCAAAAAGGCAAGCCCGTTTATAATCATCGCGGGGACGGTTCGCGTTTTGAATTTGAAAACTTTATAAAGACAATCGGTTGCGAAATACAGCGGAACGGTCAGCGAAAAAATTCCCGAAAAGAGCAGGGCGATTATGCCTATATAATCGAATCTTGCGATATTGGATATGACGGTGGAGTATTTCGCTATGTCCGTAAGCGCGAAAATCTGTCTGTACGCGACCGACCTGAACACGCCGTAAAAAAGTATCATAAACAACATAACCGAAAGCGAAGCGAGAAGGTATCCCGAAAATATTTTGAAAGATTGCTTTTTCGAACAAGCGAACCGTCCGATAAAGAATGCGAGATATACGCAATCTCCGTGCCAAATCGCGCCGGCGAACGCTCCTTCGAGCACTTTGGATATTCCGTTCGCGCCTATGGGCAAAACCGCCGTTAAATCGCAACTTGCAACGGATAGAGAAAAAATCAAAATCAAACCCGTAATCGTGGAAATCCAAGCCAGGTCGGAGGTTCTTCCGACCGCTCTCGGTTTTTTAACGCACAAATAAAACGCTACTATAAAAAACGGCAAAAACATAAGCCGTTTGGGCGACACCTCGTAAAGAGTTATTTCAACGTAGGTTTTTTCCTCGATGATAGGCAAAACCGCTTTTAACAAAAAAAACGCCGCGTATAAACAGAACAGTATTTTAGAGGGGATTTTTCCTAACGAATTTTCTATCGTTTGATAAACGTCGCAGTCGGCGTTTCTTGCCGCGTTAACCAAAACGCAAACGGTCAATAGGTCGATTAAAATATTAAAAAGAGTGCAAAGCCACATATCTTCGTTTGCGAACCTAGCAAGAATACTCGGCAGTAAAAACAGTTTGTTGACGGGTAGCATCGCTATAAAAAACAAAAAAACCTGTCTCGATTTCAAGGCTTTCATCATCCTTCCTCCTTTTTGTTTTTCGGTATTCTGTTAACGTTTTTTTTGGAAATGGAAAACGGGCGGGTTTTTTGCTCGAACAAAAATCCGCGAATAAATCCGTCTTTAAGGTCTTGTTTGACCAGTGGAGAAAAGGGCGCGATAAGGGGTGTGGAATAGTTTTCGAACGATACGAGGTAAACGGTTAAAATAGTAGAGGCGAGTATTATGCCGTAAATTCCCGCGGTTCCGCCGACAACCAAAAAAATCAACCGTATTACCGAAAAATTTTTTTCAAGTTCGGGAACGGTGTATAAACAAATTCCCGATAAAGCGACTATCATCAGCGTGGGCGCGCTTATAACGCCGGCGGTTACCGCCGTTTCGCCGAGCACCAATCCGCCTACTATGGAAACGACCATTCCCACGTATTTAGGCATTCTCACGCTCGTTTCGTTCAATATTTCGAAAATGAGCACGGTGAAAAACATTTCGTAACTCGGCGATAAGGGAATACCCTTTATGCTGTTTACTATGGTAATCAAAAAACTCAACGGAATAAGTTGCAAATGAAAAAGTTCCGCCGAAACGAAAAACGCCGGAAGCATTATGGAAACGATAACCGAAAACAACCTTATAAACCTCGAAACGGTTGCCGTGTATGGCGAATTGTAATAGTCGCTCGGACTTTGAAAGTCCTCTATCAAAAGATAGGGCACGGTGAGCGCGATAGGGCTTCCGTCCACGAAAATCGCTACTCTTCCTTCCATTATTTTCGCGGTCAATATATCGGGCTTTTCCGTGTTTCCTATTTGCTTGAACATAGATGTTTTATGTTCGCTTAAAAATTTTGCGACGTAAGAAGAATCGAGTATAGCGTCTATTTTAACCGTTTTTAAACGTTCTTTAAGTTTTTTAACCAAACTTTCGTCGGCAATTCCTTTTATATAACATAACACTACGGGCGTGTTGGTGTATTTTCCGAGCGGCGTGACGTTTTCGAAAACGAGATCGGGAGATTTAATCCTTCTTCTCATAAGCGAAACGTTGACCGGTAAACTTTCCACAAACCCTTCTCGCGGTCCTTTTATGACAGTGGAAGTCGGCGGTTCGCTTATCGCGCGTTGTTCCGCTTTAAACACCCCGAAAGAGAACGCGCAATCGAGTCCCTCTACAATAAGCAACGCGTTGCCGTTAACGACTTCGGTAGCGCAATCTTTTTTTGTCCTTATAATCTTTTTCTCGGCGGCGAAAAAAACAGAGGAGAGTTCTTTTTCCGTAATTTTTCCTCTCCATTCGGCAGACGGTTTTATTATGAGTTCGCCGATTTGAGTTTTGTCTACAACGTCTTTAACGAACACTATAACGGCTTCCGCGTCGCCGATTTTAAGCGGCGAAAAAATCACGTCCTCGGAGGTTAACTTTTTTTTCAGGTATGCTGAATTTTCTTTTAAAGAGGTGGAAAGTTTCATAAAAATATTAAGCGCATTACGACGGTTTTTTATGCTTTTAAAAAACAAAAAGGCGCGCTCTCTTTTTGAGAAACGCGCGCTTTTCGAGCGTTTTAATCGGGTTAAACCAAACGTTTAGTCGCTTCGACTATCGCGACGGACAACTCTTCCGCTCCGTTTATTATATCATAATCGTTCAAGCACCGCTTAACGTTAATAAGAACGGTTTCTTTTTCTTCGTTTACGCTCATACGAATAACGGAAGCGATAGCCGCGGCAACGTTTTCCGCGTCGCTTTCTATAACCTTTTCTATAATTTCGCTAACGGTCAAAACAAGCAAGTCTTTTTCAAGTTTTCCGCTTTTTAATTTCTTTATAAAAGCTTTAAATCCCAAACCCAAAGACCCTGCTATGAATCCCGAAGAAACGAGTTCAGAAAACGTTTGTCCGCTTTTTGAAAGCAGACCGTAAACGAGCGAAATCGCCGCGCCGCTTAAAAACGGTATGACGTTAGAGAGCAAGACGGGTATTTTTCCGCTTAAAAAAAGTTCGATTAAAATACTTATCGTCGTAACGCAAAAAGCCGTAATCAGCGTGGACAAGCCGAAGTTTTCCGTCAACCAACCAAAATCAGTAATCATAAAACACCTCTCGCTAAAAAGGAAAGGCGCAGAAACGATTATTTTCCATAGCCGTCGTAAGTCTGCGGTAATATCCGCGGTTAAAAACGGCAGATAAATAAACTATAACTTAACCCCTCCTTGTTTTTTTCCCAAACGCCGAAAAGAGTATATCGCGCTTTTGAAAAAAATCAACCGCTTTATGACGCAAAAAAAGGACTTGCAATAAATAATATTAAGTTTTTTTTCGGCATAGTCTACTCTGTCCGAATAGAAAGGACGGAGGGTAAAAGTATGTTTTTGGAACTCATAAGATTTTTAATAGGCAAATTGACTTTTTTTACGGGAAGCGTCGTTGGCGGCAGTTGTTTCCCGAAGCCTCTTTCGAAAGAGGAAGAAGCGGAATGTTTGGCGCTCGTTAAAAAAGGCGACGTCGCGGCAAAAGATAAACTCGTCAGTCATAACATGCGACTTGTGGCGCATATCGTAAAAAAATATTCCGGCGCCGCGGAAACCGACGATTTAATTTCGGTAGGCAGTATCGGGCTTATGAAAGCGGTCAATTCGTTCGAGCCGGAAAAAGGCACGAGTTTCGCAACGTATACCGCGAGATGCATAGAGAACGAAATACTTATGCTTTTGAGAAGCGATAAAAAACGGCGCGGAGAAATCAGCCTCAGCGACTCTATCGGTCAAGATAAAGAGGGGAACGAACTTACGCTCATAGATATTTTGTCGGGCGACGCGGAAGAAGTATTCGAAAAAGTAGATAAAAGCATCGAACGGGAAAAACTGATAAAGTTTTTGAAAGAAAATCTTTCCAAAAGGGAATATACCGTTCTCGTTTTGCGGTTCGGCTTAAAAGGCAAGGCGTACGCGCAAAGAGAGGTCGCCTCTTTTCTTAAAATATCGCGTTCGTATATATCTCGGATAGAAAACACCGCATTAAACAAGTTAAAAGAGAAACTAAAAAAATCGCAATTTTATTGCTAAAAACGGCGATATGTGATAAAATAACCGAAAGGTGAAAAAATGGAAAATAAATTAGCGGTTTTGGCTATTATAATCAAAGAAGGCGACAGTGTGGAAAAGGTGAACGCGCTTTTGCACGAATACGCCGAGTACGTGTTAGGCAGAATGGGCTTGCCGTGCAGGGGTAGGGGCGTTTCGGTGATAAGCCTCGTCCTCGAAGCGGATATGCAAATTCTCAATTCTCTTTCCGGTAAACTCGGTATGCTTTCGGGGGTAAGCAGCAAGTTGCTTACGACTAAATAGTATGGCGTACACTTTTTTGAGCGGGGCGACGGGCGGAATAGGCAAAGCGTTTGCGTTTGCGGTTGCCTCTCGCGGCGGAGACCTCTTTTTAACGGGAAGAAGCGAAGAAAAACTTTTTTTGCTCGAAAAAACGATAAAGGAAAAATTCCCCGAAAGGAAAATACTTTTTTTCGCTTGCGATTTGACGGATGAAGATTCGAGGTCGCAAATGCTTTCTTTTATCGACGACAACGGCGTAACTTTCGAAAGAATTTTAAACGTTGCGGGCGTAGACACGCAAATGGCTTTTACCGACTATACGGAAGAGAAAGTTCTTTTTCAACTTCGCGTAAACGCGGAAGCGACGGTGTCGCTCACGCACGCGCTTCTAAAAAGGCGCGCGGAGAACGTGGAACTTCTTTCGATAAGTTCTATGTCGGGAGTATCGCCGATGCCTTATTTCGCGTTATACAGCGCAACGAAAGCGCTATTGACTAATTTTTTCACTTCGCTGCACTACGAATTAAAAAACGAAAACGTTAAAGTAACGGTGGTTTTGCCCGGCGGAGTATATACCCGCCCGGATATCGTGGAGGATATAAAAGGACAAGGCTTGTGGGGCAAACTCTCTGCGAAAAGTCCGGAATTCGTGGCGGAAAAATCACTTAACGCTTTAAGAAAAAACAAACTGCAATACATCCCCGGCGCGTTTAACAAGTTCTTATATTTTATTATGAAAATCGCGCCTAAACGCATAAAATTGCGTTTTATAGCAAGGCGTTGGAAGAAAATAAAAAAAGACGCGTTTTAATTTTAGAAAGGAAGGAAAAAACGAATGAGTTATGCAGACGAACTTTTTGTCAAGACTTGCAACGATATAATGGAAAACGGATTCAGCGATGAAAATTTGCCCGTCCGCCCGCATTGGGAAGACGGAACGAGCGCGCATACCGTTAAAAAATTTTGCGTGGTAAACCGCTACGATTTGTCCAAAGAATTTCCCATAATTACTTTAAGAAGAACGGCTTTTAAGTCCGCGATAGACGAACTTTTGTGGATTTGGCAAAAGAAATCCAACAACGTTAAAGACCTTAACAGTCATATATGGGACAGTTGGGCTGACGAAACGGGTTCGATAGG
>CAYQLN010000034.1:0-7618 GCA_964418455.1 uncultured Christensenella sp. | reverse complement strand
AATGCCTTTCAGTTTTTCGTAAACTTTCTTAGCGTCGAAATTTTCGTTAGCCTTGACTTCCTCTTTAACGTTCTCTATCTCTATAATCCGCTCTGCGGAAGCGAGCATCGCGTAGTACTTGGGCATAACTCCCGAAAGCGAAGCAAAAGGCACCTGCACGTTATTCACTAATTGAAGTATCGCGGACAGCGAACCGTAGGAAAGCGCGCCGCCGAGTATTTTAACGGCGCCGTAGCAAAGCGCGAAAACGTATCCCGCGCTAAAAACGAAATTATATGCGGCGTGCCCTACGACGGCATAGTTTCTGCGCTTCATTTTTATTTTGAAATTGTCTTCTTGCAACGCGTCGTTTTTCTTTTCCACGTTGTCGTCGACGGAAAACACTTTAACCGCCAAAAGATTCTCTATTACCTCTTGCATAAAAGAACGGGTTTTTCCTTCCGTTTCCTGCGATTTTTTATGCAAAGATTTTAACTTGCCTCTCATCACGGTGATTATGATAAAAACCAAAAGTCCCGCGGCGGTGAACACGACGGCGAAAATCGGGTCTAACAGAATCAGCGCGACGACGGCGAAAACCAACCTCGCAAAAGCGGAAAAAACGGTCGGCAATATACTCGTAACCCCGTCGGTCACTACGGAAACGTCGCTCGTTATTCTGTTCATCAACTCGCCGCTGTGATATTCGCCTATGTCCTTATATTCGCTTTTAAGCACCTTATCGAAAATCATACTTCTAAACGACATATCGAGTTTAGCCCTGACGCGTTCGGTAAGTCCGTTCACGGCAACGCGCAAAACGAACTGCAACAAAACTATCGAAACGATTGCCGCGCCGCCTATTATAAGCATTCTTTTGCCCGCTTCTTTATCTACGGAAGTTGCGCCGTCTATGATATACTTTACCGCGAAAGCAAACGCTACCGAAGTCAACGAAAACAGAACGTTCAATAATATGACGAAAATCAAATTGGCTTTTTGACCTTTCGTGTTTTTTAATATCCATTTTAACGAGGAACGGTCTTTCATCTTTTTACCATCGACTTTTTCGGTCGCATAAAACGCCTTTAAGGTCGCATAATTTTATACGGATCTATTATATCACGTTTTTAGCACGCTGTAAATAATTATTAAAAAGTTTGTGCGTTGTCTTTTCTATCGTTTTTGTCGTATTATTAGCGTATCGAAAGGAAAACATTTTTTTAAATTTAAAAACGACTTGCAAAATTCCCGTTTGTGCTTTACAATATAATGGATATGGAAAAAGCATCGGAAAAAGCAAATTTAATCGCACAACATTCGACAAACAACGCTTTCGGACTAAAACTTAAAAACTTCGTTTACGGCGAAGCTTTCGTTTTAGCAATGGCTATTATTTCCGCTTTTTCTTACGTTTCTCAACAAAACGTCGAATTCTTGCTTTTTTTCTCTCTTGTAGGCTCGGCAATGTTAATCCTGTTAAAAGACCTGACGCCGCTATTGCCCGTTTTGTTTTGCGCGATTTTTTCCGTTTCCAAATTGGAATATTTCGATAATTTATCGGTTCTGTTCGTTTTCGCACCCCTCGTTTTATCGCTAATCGCAAGGCTTTTTATTCATCCCGTAAAAAAACGTAAAATCGGGTTCTTAACAATTCCGCTTCTCTTGTATTTTTCCGCGCTCGTTTTGGGCGGGATAAGAACGGCGGATTATTTGCCTTTCATAAAAGATATTCACTCTCCTCTATACGGCGAATATTTGGCGCTCGTTTTAGGGGTGGGATTAGGCGTTCCTTTGGAATACGCCGTTTTAAAAAACAACCTTCGTTTCGAAAACGCGCCCGAACGTTTTAACCCTAAAACGTATTTCGCTTTCGTTTTAACGGTAACGGGGTTATTGGTCGGCACGGAACTTTTTTACGAAAAAGTTTTGCTGAACAATCCGTTCCCGCGTATGGGCTGGGGAAACGTTAACCTTTCGGCATATATTTTATTGCTTGCCATACCCGCTTGCTGGTATTTGCTCGTAAGTCGAAAAAGCGCTATAAAAACCGTTTTTATAGCATTAGCGTTATTTTTGCTTTATTACTTCGTGTTCCTCACGGGGAGCGACGGATGCTTGGACCTTTCGATAGCGTTTTTCGTGGTGCTCACCATATTCACTTTCACGCAAGTTAAAAAGAAAAACCGATTGCTATACTCTAATATCGTTCTTTCGGCGGTGCTTGTTTTGTCGATAGCGATAATCGTTCTGAAAATAACGAACGAGGAACTGTTTTTTCAACTATTCGAAAAAATGTTAAGCAACACGGGCAGAGACGCGCTATACGATATCGCTTTCGAAGTTTTCGAAAAGGAAAAAATATTCGGCGCGGGAATCTTTTATCCCTTACTTTACTCTCCCGTCGGGCAGCATAATTTCCATTCTTCTTTCATACATATTTTAGCTACGTGCGGAATTTACGGAATAGTTTGCTTTTTAATTTATTTTTTCGCGAGAATTGCCGTTTTAATTCGCAAATTCGACGCGTTTAATTTCTATATGCTAATTTCCTTTTTATGCTATGAAATTTATGCGGCGGTGGATACGGGCGAGTTTGTTTTTACCGTAATGATTGCGGTAGCAATAGTTGCTTTCGTGGAAAAAACCGACTCCTCTAAGCGAAACGAAGAAACTCTTCCCTTATCCGCAAAAGGCAAATTAAGCATATATTAAATTTAATTTCCGTTTAAAAAAAACCGCCTCTCGGCGGTTTTTTATTTTACGTGCTTAGTTGTTTTCGCTCGGCTTTTTATCGCAATAAACGCAACGATAAACGCCCTTTTTCTCGTCTACAAGCCTAAACGTATGCGCAAGTTCCTGTTCGGTTTGCGTTATGCATTTGGGGTTGCGGCACTTAAACTTTTCTTTTTCGAACGCGCCGTTTTCCATCGAAAGTTCGTTTTCGGGATTCAACGATTTCTCTTCGAGCAATTTAAGTATTAAAGCCATTCGCATATATTTTCCGTTGGACACTTGTTTGAAATAACACGCTCTCGGGTCCTTGTCCACCGCCACGCTTATTTCGTTAACTCTCGGCAACGGGTGCAAAACCGCCGCCGTGCTTTTTGCAAGTTTCATTTTCTCTTCCGTTAAAACGTAACTGTCTTTAAGCCTTTCGTATTCGTCAAGGTCGGCAAAACGTTCTTGCTGAATCCTCGTCATATACAAAATATCAAGTTTCGGAAGTGAATTTTCCAAACTTTCCGTTTCTTCGTAAGGCATGCCGAATTTATCCAAAACGTTATATTTAACGTATTTGGGAAGTTTAAGTTCTTCGGGCGAAATCAAAATCACTTTTATTCCCGAATATCTGGACAGCGCGCCTATGAGAGAATGAACCGTCCTTCCGTATTTAAGGTCGCCGCAAAATCCGACGGTTAAGTTATCGAGTCTTCCCGTTTGTCTGTATATGGTAAGCAAATCGGCTAACGTTTGCGTCGGGTGACAATGTCCGCCGTCGCCGGCGTTTATAACGGGTATCGAGGCGTTTAACGCCGCCACGAGCGGCGCGCCTTCCAAAGGAGAACGCATTGCTATTATATCCGCATACTCGCTTATCACTTTTGCAGTGTCCGCAACGCTTTCGCCTTTAGTCGCCGAAGAACTGCTTGCTTGCGAAAAGCCTATAACGCTTCCGCCGAGTTCGAGCATCGCCGATTCGAAAGAAAGTCGAGTTCTCGTAGAAGGCTCGTAAAAAAGCGTGGCAAGTTTTTTACCCTTACATTTTTCCGCGTATTCGGAGGGGTTGTCTATTATGTCCAACGCCGTTTTAATAAGTCCCTCCACTTCTTCTTTGCTGAAATCCGTTATATCTATTAAACTTCTCATAAAACCTCTTTTATATTTAAACGACTATTTAATCCAACTCTCGTCTTGCGGATTGTTTCTGAATTTAATAAGCCTTTCCACGTCTTCGCTCTTGACGTATCCCTCTTCGGCGGCGGTTTCGGCAACCACGTCGAAATTGGTAAGGGAAACGTTCTTAACGCCCGCTTCTTTCAAACGATCCAAACCTTTTTGCATACCGTAGGTAAATATGCTCGCGATGCCCAAAACTTTCGCCCCCGCTTCTCTCAGAACGTTAACTACCTCTATGCAACTTCCGCCCGTGGAAATCAAATCTTCCACCACTACGACCTTTTGCCCTTTTTCGAGTTTCCCTTCTATTTGGTTTTGTCTACCGTGGTCTTTTGCGCCCGAACGAACGTAGCCCATAGGCAAGTTCATAATATGTCCCGTTATCGCCGCGTGAGCAATTCCCGCGGTAGAAGTTCCCATAAGCACCTCAACTTCGGGATAGTTTTCCATTATAATCCTTGCAAGGCCGTTTTCCACGTCCGACCTTACTTCGGGGCAAGTAAGCGTTAAACGGTTATCGGTGTATACGGGACTTTTTATTCCGCTCGCCCAGGTAAAAGGCTGTTCCGGGCGAAAAAACACCGCTTTGATTTTTAATAGGTCTTTTGCTATGCGTTTTTGTAATTCCTTCATTTTTTCTATTCTCCTAAAAACTCTCTCAAACATCTGTTATACGCTTCGACAGGGTCTTTCGCCGCGGTAATCGGTCTGCCTACCACGATGTAATCCGAGCCGATCTTTTTTGCTTCCGCGGGAGTCATAACGCGTTTTTGGTCGCCCTTTTCTCCCTCCGCGAATCTAACCCCCGGCGTAACGGTCAAAAAGTTTTCGCCGCAACGTTCGTGAACCTTACCCGCTTCAAGCGGAGAACAGACCACTCCGTCGAGTCCGGAATTTTTAGCCGTTTCCGCATAGTGCATAACCACTTCCGCGATAGGTTCTTTTATCAATAAGTCTTTCTCCATACTTTCTTGGTCGGTAGAAGTTAATTGAGTAACCGCGATAAGAATCGGGCGCGTTCCGTCGGGACGGGTTAACCCCTCGACGGCAGCCTTCATCATATTTGCAGTTCCCGAAGCGTGCAGGTTAGTCATATCGACGTCTAATTTCGAAAGCACCGCCATGCTTTTTTTAACGGTGTTCGGTATGTCGTGAAGTTTAAGGTCCAAAAATATTTTATGCCCTCTTTTTTTTATCTCGCGAACTATGCTCGGTCCTTCCGCATAAAACAATTCCATTCCGATTTTAACGAAAGGCTTTCTTTCGGTAAACTTATCCAAAAACTCAAAAGTTTTTTCCGCGCTGTCAAAGTCGCAAGCAACGATAACGTCCTTTTCCATTTTATTTTACTCCTTTTATAATTTCACTAAGCGAATCGACGCCGTATTTTTTCATAACCTTCGGCAAATCTTCCACTATGTTTTTGCAAACGAACGGGTTAACGAGATTTTCCGCGCCCACTTCTACCGCGGTCGCTCCCGCAAGCATCATTTCAATAACGTCCTCCGCGCACGAAACTCCGCCCATTCCTACAACGGGGATTTTCACCGCCGCCGCCGTTTGATAAACCATTCTGAGCGCTACCGGAAAAATCGCCCTACCCGAAAATCCTCCCGTCCCGTTTGCCAAAACGGGTCTTCTCGTTTTAAGATTTATTCTCATTCCGAGCATGGTATTTATCAAACTAACGCCGTCCGCGCCCCCGTCTTCCGCCGCTTTCGCTATGGAAACAATGTCGGTTACGTTAGGGGTCAATTTAACTATAACGGGCTTATCAGTTACCGCTTTAACCGCTTTCGTTACGGCGTAAACGTTTTTTTCGTCGGTTCCGAAACTCATTCCTCCGCCGTGAACGTTCGGGCAGGAAACGTTAACTTCTATCCATCCGACAATATCTTCCTTGTCGAGTTTTTTTACCACTTCGACGTATTCTTCCACGGAAAAACCGCTGACGTTCGCCATAACTTTTTTGTGAAAAACTTTTTTCAACTTCGGCAATTCTTCGCCGATAACTTTATCTATCCCAGGATTTTGCAATCCCACCGAATTTAACATTCCCGACGAACATTCCGCAATCCTCGGCGTCGGGTTGCCGAACCTTTCGCTCAAAGTAGTTCCTTTAAAGGAAAAAGTCCCGAGCAAATTTATGTCGTATAGTTCGTTAAATTCGTATCCGTATCCGAAAGTCCCGCTCGCGGGGATAACGGGATTATCGAGTTCTATTCCGCACAAATTTATTTTAGTGTTTACTTCTCCCATATTATCTCCTCTTTTTTCAAAACGGGTCCGTCTTTACAAATTCGTTTGTTTCCGTATAACGTTTTGCACGAGCATCCCATACACGCGCCGAACCCGCAACCCATTCTCTCTTCGAAAGAAAATTGTCCTTGCGTTTCGGTAGCGTTATAAACCGCTCTTAGCATAGGCTCCGGTCCGCAACAATAAAAATAGGAATACTCCCCTATATTTTTCAAAGCGTCCGTAACGAACCCCTTAACGCCGTAACTGCCGTTAACGGTGGTTACTTCCGTTCGCAACCCGAGCGACTTGAATTCCCGCTCGTAAAACACTTCGCTTTTATCGTTAAAACCGAGAATAACGCTCGGCGTTTTACCTTGCGCTATAAGTTTTTTCGCAAGGTTAAACATAGGGGGAACGCCCGCTCCGCCGCCTATTAAAAGCGGTTTGTTGCCCGAAAGGCTCAAATCGTAGCCGTTTCCCAATCCCGTTAAGATATCCAAAACCTCTCCGCAACGCGTTTTGCTCATTATCTCCGTACCCTTCCCGACAACCTTATATATTATAGTGAGGGTTTTGTCGTCGTAATCGCAAACGGATATAGGACGGCGCAAAAACAAACCGTCTATTTTAATATTGACAAACTGCCCGCTTGCCGTTATTGCGGAAGTATCGCCTTCGAGCGTCATTCTATAAACGCCCGAAACCAGCATTACGTTTTCTTTAACTGTAAATAAAGATTGTTTCATTAAGTTCCCCTTAGGCGTCGATGGTGGATATGGTCAGAGTGGTTTCTTCCAAAACGTCTAAAAGCACCCGAACCGTATCCAGCGAAGTGAATATGCTGACGTTGTTTTCCGTGGCGAGTTTTCTTATCATATACCCGTCGTTCGCGCTACCCGTTTGACCTACTTCGCTGGTGTTGATGACGTATGCGAGTTTTCTTTGACGAATAGCGTCGGGAATATCTCCGCTTCCTTCGCTTATCTTTTTCAAAACGTGCGTTCTTATTCCGTTTTCGATTAAAAACTTCGCGGTGCCCTGCGTCGCTTGAATGTTAAATCCGAGGTTATAGAACCTTCTTATAAGCGGCAACGCTTCCTCTTTGTCGCTGTTTGCGATAGTGGCGAAAACCGTTCCGTAATTTTGCAACTTCATACCCGCCGCCTGCAACGCTTTGAACAACGCGCGGTTAAGTTTGTCGTCGTAGCCTATCGCCTCGCCCGTCGATTTCATTTCGGGAGAAAGATATGCGTCTAATCCCCTTATTTTATTAAACGAGAACACGGGGACTTTAACGAACCATCTTTCGCGCTCTTTCGGATAAATATCGAATATTCCCTGCTCTTTAAGCGTTTTGCCCATAATAACCTCGGTCGCTATATCCGCAAGCGAATAGCCCGTGGACTTGGAAAGGAACGGCACGGTGCGGCTGGAACGCGGATTTACTTCTATTACATAAACATGCTCGTTTTTATCGACTATAAACTGAATATTATAC
>CAYQLN010000033.1:0-7680 GCA_964418455.1 uncultured Christensenella sp. | reverse complement strand
TTTTGTCGTTAAAAAAACGCCTTTCTTTACGGCGCCAAATATTGCCGTATTATCGCTTTCGCTGCCGCAAGAAGTAAAAACAACGTCATGAGAAATCGCGCCGAGATTTTTAAGAACCAAATCTTTTGTTTTTTTAATTTCTTTTGCGGCAACTATTCCGCCGTGATATAAAGCGGAAGGATTGAAATAAGTTTCCGTATTAAAGATCGACGCTTTTTCTAATGCAAAAGAAGAAGGTTTTGTGGTTGCGGCATTATCTAAATATATCATTTGAAATCCTTATCTAAAACATATAAACCTTTGTAGTTTATAATTTGCAAAATAAAATCCTTTTTACACTCAAAAACGTATATTTCTTTACCTTTATTCTTTTTTACTACAATATAATAAAAATCTTTGTTTTCGGCAGGAGTTTTATTCGATGACAAAATTATTTTTTTAGTAGCGGGCATTTTTAAGTAGTTGTTATACGTATCGCTACCCTTTTTCCCTATTTTTTCAATTTCGGCACAATCGAATTTGGAAAGGAATTTGCGCTTTTTATTCATTATAACTTTGGATATTTTCACGGTGCCGCTAACAAAAGAATAGTCGTACTCAACGTAAAATGAATTCTTTTTTAAGTAAAACAAAACGCCTAAACCTATAAATATTAAAAAAGGCAAGCAATATAGAATTATAAATGCAAGCACATCTTCTTTCGTAATATTGTCCACAACCGACAATATTAACGCAAAAAACCAAACGAAAGCAATCGCAAACAAACAATACGATAAAAATGAAAATAAATGATAATAACTTTTACTTTTCGATTCGTTTACGATTTTTGACGAATCTTCTATAAAAACTTCTCTCATAAATCACCTAAGCGTTACAACGGTTACCCCGTTTTCTCCTTCGCCGTATCTTCCTCTTCGAAATTCTTTAACACGTTTATCTTTTTTCAAATATTCTCTTATAGATTTAAGAAGAATACCTTCTCCAACGCCATGAATAATTTTAACCTCTTCAACATTATGCAAAACCGATTGAGCGATAAAGGATTCAACTTCTTCGAGCGCAGAAAAAATGTCTTTACCGATAACGTTTATTTCCGCCCTGAAATCAAACGCCGCTTTGGGTCTTAAAACTTTAATTTCTTTTGTTTTTTCGACCGTTTCTTCCGCATTAAATATTTCGCTTATTTTAACAACGGTTTTAACGTCTCCGATTAAAACGACCGCCTCGTCTTTATTGCTTTTTATTTCTTTAATAATACCGCTCGTTTTAAACGGCTTAACAAAAACCTTCATGCCGATTTTTAATTTTGATTTTTCAGTTTTTTTCATTTCAAACGGAACGTAGTCGTCGTCATAAGTCAGATATTTGCTGTTTTTTAATCGGTTTTTAAGTTCGCTCGCACGAAATACTTCTTTGCTTTCCAACCCGACTTTTTTCAAAATAGACTTTAATTCTTCAATTATTTCTTCGGCTTCCGCTAATTTATCGGCAACGATTCTTTTAGTTTCTTGCTTTGCGTTTTGATATATTTTTTCCCTTTCTTTAACTATTTTTTCCCGTTCGGCAGTTATTTCAAGCAATTCGTTTTCTTTTGATTTCTTTAATTTTTCCAATTCTTCCGTAAGGAAATCCGCCTCTCTTCTTGCTTTTTCAGCCTCTTTAAGAACGTTTTCAAAATTATTCCTTTCTTTCGGAAGCAAAGAATAGGCGTTGTTTATAATTTTTTCGTCAAGCCCTAACGTTTTTGCTATTTCAAGAGCGTTCGAACTACCCGGTATACCGAAATTTAGTTTATATAAAGGAGTTAATTTTTCCGCGTCGAATTCCATAGACGCATTTATTATCTTCTCGTTGGAAACAGCAAATTCTTTAAGAACGGAATAATGCGTGGTAACTATACCGAAACAATTTTTTTCCAACAAACTTTGAATAACCGCTAACGCAAGCGCGCCGCCTTCGTCAGGATCTGTTCCGCCGCCGATTTCGTCAAGCAGCACCAAACTTTTTTCATCGACTTTATCTATTATATCGATAATATTTTTTAAGTGAGAAGAATAAGTCGATAAACTTTGTTCGATACTTTGTTCGTCGCCTATATCGCAATATATACCGCTAAACACGGATATACTGCTGTCTTTTTCGCACGGAATAAAAATCCCCGACATACTCATAAGAGAAAAAAGCCCCGTCAGTTTAAGCGTAACCGTCTTTCCGCCGGTGTTCGGGCCCGTTATCAGTATAAAATTATACTCTTTTCCTAAAATAATATCAACGGGAACCACTTTATTATTATCTATTAAAGGATGTCTGCCTTTTTTTATATCTATATAACCTTTATCGTTAAGCAACGGCCTCGTGCATTTATTTTTAAACGAGTAATTCGCCTTTGCAAAAGCAATATCAATTTCTACTAAATTTTCCGCATTGTTTCTTATCGCGCTTGCCATACTACCGATATTTGCGGAAATTTCAGCGAGGATCCTTTGTATTTCCTTAGTTTCATCGAGCAACGCGCTTTTTAAATCATTGTTCAGTTCTATTATCTGTATAGGCTCGATAAAAACCGTCGCACCCGATTGAGATTGATCGTGAATAAATCCTTTAACAAAACTTCTATATTCGCTTTTAACAGGGATAACGTAACGATTTTGCCTTATAGTTATAACACCGTCTTGCAAATATTTTGAAGTTTCCCCTCGCACAAAAGAATTAAGTTGGTTTCTTATTTTAGCGTTTATGCTTTTTATCTCTTTTCTAATAGACGAAAGTTTAGCGGAAGCGTTGTCGTTAATTTCCTCTTCGTTAACTATAACTTCTGAAATTCTTTTTTCCAATTCCATATTGGGAACAAGGCGATTGGCTATATTTTTTAGAAAAACAATTTCGTCGTCGTTAATGTTTAAGATAACGTTTCTAACGGTTCTTGCACATTTAAGATTTTCCGAGACCCTTAAAATTTCCGTATTATTTAACGTTCCGCCCAATTCCGCGCGACGGAGTTCGTCTTCAACGTCGTTAAAATACGAAACGCCGTTAAGCCCGTGAGCATATAAAATTTTATATGCTTCGAACGTTTTTGCAAGCAAAAAGTCCGCTCCCGCTATATCCGTTACGGGAGTGGTAGCCAAAATTTCGTTTTTAGACTTGTTTAAAACGGCAAACGAGGCTAAATCCGAAAGTATTTTATCGTATTCTAACGATTTAAGGGTCTTATCGGAAATCATCTATCTAAGTTCCGCATTAAATTTATTTTTTAATCCGTTTAATATGTCGCCCATAGTTTTATCAACTTCTTCAACGCTTAAAGTTCTGTTCGGAGAAACGAAAATCAAATTAAAAGCCATACTCTTCTTCCCTGCGGAAACTTGATCGCCTTTATATATGTCAAATAATTTAACGGAATCCAAAAATTCTCCTCCGAAATCCTTTATCGTGTCCAAAACGAAACCGCAGGGAACCGAATCGTCAAGAATAACCGCAATATCTCTCTCAACGACGGGAAATTTAGAAATGGTTTTAAAAACGATTTTATCATTAAACAATCTCGTTAATTTATCATAAAAAATTTCTCCTGCATAAATATTTTTATCGGCATCTAATTTAGAAGCAATTTCGGGATTTATTTGCCCGAAATACCCCATAATTTCTTGTCCGTGCATAATATATGCCGAACGCGTCGGATGAAAAGCCGCTTGATCGCAAGGAATGAAATCAAACCGTTCGCCAAAACAAAAACAATCTAAAATGTTTTCGACAACACCTTTAAGCGTGAAAAAATCTTCATTGTTTCCGAACGAAGCAAGCGATAAAACGGTGCTCTCTTTCGGCAACTCGGTTAAAGGTTGATTTTCGGCATTATAGATTTTTGCGATTTCAAAAAGTTTTCCTTCAAAATTTTTTCTATTAATATTATTTGCCGCAATCTTTACTATCGACGGCAATAAAGTCGTTCTCATAACGGCAAGATCTTCGCCGATAGGATTCAATATTTTAATAAATTTATGTTCCTTCTTTTCTTTATTTATCCCGAAAAGGTCATAATCTTTTTCGGAAACAAAAGAATAAGTAATCACTTCGTTATAACCGAAACCTGTTAGAAGATTTTTTAAATCGTCGATTTTTGTTTGCTCGACCGTTTTTCCGCCGTTTGTTATAGAAGAAGTTTTTAATAACGTCGGAATAATATTCTCATAGCCGTATTCCCTAATAATTTCCTCGGCAATATCGGGATAATCTTCCATATCGTCTCTGTATAAAGGAACTTTAACCGTCAAATTACCGTTATTCAACTCAACTTCAAAATTTAGACGCTGCAAAATATCGATTATGACTTTCTCGGGAACTTCTATACCCAAAACTTCGTTAACCTTTTTTACGGTGGTTTTTATTACCTTGTTTTCCAAAGATTCATAACACAAATCATACCTGTCGCTTGCAATCTTCCCGCATTTTAAGGTATATATTAAGTTAAGCGCACGATTCATACCCGCTTCCGTCGTGTATAAATCGGTTCCTTTTTCAAATCTCGAAGACGATTCGGTTCGAATACCCAAACTTCTCGAAGTCTTTCTAATGCTATCGCGTTTAAATTTTGCAGATTCAAACAAAACGTCCTTCGTCGTAAGTTTTATTTCGCTGTTTAATCCGCCCATAACTCCTGCGAGAGCAACGGGTTTTTCGTTGTCGCAAATAACCAAATTATCAGTTGAAAGTTCAAACTCTTTTTCATCGAGAGTAGTAATCTTTTCCCCTTCGCTTGCTCTTCTTACAACGATTCCGCCATCAAGATTTGCTAAATCGAAAGCGTGCATAGGTTGCCCCAATTCCAAAAGAACGAAATTCGTTATATCAACGATATTATTTATCGAACGTATTCCCATAGAGAAAAGACGGCGTTTTAACCATTGAGGAGATTCCTCCAATGTGACGTCTTTCACTAAATGCGAAATATACCTGGGGCACAATTCTTTATCGTTATTTACTACTTTCACGTTATTTTTCGTGGAAATATCATTATCTGTTTCATAATAAAAATTAGGTTCTTTTACAGGCTTATCAAGGACTGCCGCCACTTCACGTGCAAGACCGAAAATCGACTGACAATCAGGGCGATTTGCGGTTACGTTTATGTCAAACATAACCTCATTTAAATCGAGTATTTCAACCAATTCTTTTCCAAGTTCATAGTCTTCGTTAAGAATTAAAATGCCGTTTACGGAGGCACCTTTATACCAATCGTCGGTAATACCTAATTCTTCTCCGCTACAAAACATACCGTAAGAAGGAAGTCCTCTTAATTCCCCCGTTTTAATTTTTTCTCCGTTAAAAAGCGTTGCGCCGTCAAGAGCAACGGGAACCAACGCGCCTTCATAAATATTTGTTGCCGCGGTTATAATTTGAAGAATACCGTATTTACCTGCGTCTACTTCCGTAACGGAAAGTTTATCTGCATTCGGATGTTTGGAAATTTTATTTATTCTGCACGTAACGATTTTTTCTATGTGAGAATAAGGTTTACTCATTTCCTCCACTTCGAAACCGCATGAAAAAAGTTTGTCCTTTAATTCTTCGGGCGAGCAATCTATTTCAACGTATTCTTTAAGCCAAGAAAGTGGTGCTTTCATTTTGTTTATCTCCTATTGAATTGTTTTAAGAACTTAACGTTATTTTCAAACAAAGTTCTTATATCAGGAATTGCGTATTTTATCATTGTTATTCTTTCTATACCCAATCCAAAAGCAAGCCCCGAATAAACGTTAGAATCTATTCCGCTCATTTCAAGAACTTTTTTATTTACTATTCCCGCGCCGAGTATTTCGATCCAGCCCGTTCCCTTGCACAAATTGCAACCTTTGCCATGACATTTACAGCAAGTAACGTCTACCTCAACGCTCGGTTCCGTAAACGGAAAATACGAAGGACGGAAACGCGTTTTTGTATTTTCGTCGAACATTATTTTTACAAACTCGTCTAAAAGACCTTTTAAATCGCAAAGAGAAACGCCTTTATCTACAACCAGCCCCTCTATTTGGTGAAACATCGGAGAATGCGAAGCGTCGTCGTCGGCACGATAAACTCTTCCGGGACTTAAAATTTTTATAGGAGGCTTTCCGTTCTCCATTGTTCTAACTTGACCCGGGGAAGTATGCGGACGAAGCAATATATTATCAGTAAAATAAAACGTATCTTGCATATCCCTTGCAGGATGGTCTTTAGGAATGTTCAAAGCCTGAAAGCAATAATAATCGTTGTCGATTTCGGGACCTTCGAACACGTTGAATCCCATACCTATAAACGCGTCGATAATTTGATTTTTTACTAACGTTAAAGGGTGAAGACCTCCCAAGTCGGGTTTTTTCCCAGGCAAGGTAACGTCTATGGCTTCTTTAAGGTATTTTTCTTTTAATTCAGCCTCTTTTAATTTACTTTCTTTGTCGTTAAAAAGCGAAGAAACCTCTGTTTTTAAATCGTTAACGCTTTTACCGAAAGCGCCTCTTTCTTCGGGTGCGACGTCTTTCATGCCGCGCAAAAGCGAAGTAATTTCGCCGTTTTTGCCCAAAAATTTATTTTTAAGTTCATTAAGTTCTTTAGTCGAAAACACCGATTTCAATTTTTCAATCGCATTGTTTTTCAACTGAATCAATTTTTCTTTCATAAGAAAACTCCTTATATAAAAAAGCACCCTATACCATAGGGCGCTCTGTTTTAACGCGTTACCACCTATTTTCGCCGAAAAAAATCAGCCTCTTTTATCCTATAACGGGAATTCCCGCCGTTCACTAATAGAAAAACGTTCGCAAACGGAGCTCCAAGTGAATAACGTTCCTCCTAAGGAAAACCTTTCAGCCGACGGATTTTCTCTCTTTGCAAAGGGTTATGAAACGTCTGTCTTTTCATAGCCGTATTAAAATCATTGGTATTATACAACTAAAAAGTAAATATGTCAAGAAATTATGCGAATATCAGTTACCGTTCATATATATTTCGGGAACTTTTCCGACAAGCAATGCTTCGCTAACCAATACCGACGTAGTATATTCTTCCACTTTATATTCCGCGGGAGCATCGATTTTTATAGAACAAGTTATATCGTAATATATCGAATGTAACGTTTGATTTATCCCCACGCTTTGAAATTTATCGTTTAAATTAAATTCTACGCTGACTATCGACAAAGCCTTAAAACTAATTTTATTTCCCAAACCGGATAAAAACTTTAATCCCGAAAAAGCAAACAACGGAATTTGCACGCCGTTTTTAAGTTTATTTGTTAAAATTTTTTCCGTTTCTTTTACTAATTGACTGCCTACCGAGTTAACCTTAACGGGATTTGCCGAAATAAGCGTTATATCGCCCGATGAATTTTTTGATACGCTTATAACTTCCTCGTAAATAAATTGTTCTTTCAAACAATTTATTACGGCTGAATTAACGGATTCGGTCGAATATGAATAAGCATAATCCGCTACAATTTTTGTAACGTTTTTGGCGACTATGAATTTATAATACAAAAAAACAGGAACGATTATCGATATAAAAACGAAAAACTTAAAAAACCGCTTCTTTTTAGAGCGGTTTCTTTTGCGTTTAACATACCAAATATTTTCGTTATAACATTCCACCATAATATATATGGTATGAATTTTAATTTTTTTTAGACCGCGCTTTAAATATCAACGC
>CAYQLN010000032.1:0-7746 GCA_964418455.1 uncultured Christensenella sp. | reverse complement strand
ATAAAGTCGGATTAAACACGGCGGGAGGAGGCATTGCGTTTTCCATGCCGGTCAGCGAAGTAATCGGGTTAGGTTCAAACGTTACCGCAGGCAAAAAGCAAGAAAAAAACGAAAATAACGATAAAACCGAATAAAAAAATCGCTCGCAAGTTGCGAGCGATTTTTTTTATTCTTCTTCGAAGCCCTCTTCTTCGTCTAATTCTTTACAGAACTCTTCGAATACTTCGTCTAAAAGCGCGTCGTCTTCTATCGGTAACAATTCTTCCTCTTCTCCGTCGCCCTCCGCAACTTCGAAAATAACCAAGTCGTCTTCGCTTAAACCTTCGATTTCCTCCGCCGGTTCGAAAGCCGAATACGTTTTACCTTTATATTCGATGGAACCGACAAAATAGAACTTTAATTTTTGACCGTTATCGGTAACAAGTTCCACAATGCCTTCGCCGTCTTCGCAATCGCAACCGCAGTCGCAATCGTGTTCGCAAATCTTCTTTTCTTTATCGCTCATTTTATATCTCCTTTAAATCTTATTGATTTTTTTATCGTTTAAAAATCCCTCTAAAATAGTCGCCGCGGCGAGGCTGTCGACGAAATTCTTCCGTTCTTCTCTGCTTTTTCCCTGCATAATAAGCGTTTGCTCCGCCTCGCAAGTCGAGCACCGCTCGTCTACCGCATAAACTTTAATTCCGAGCGTTTCTTTTAATTTTTCAATAAAAAAACGCGCTTTCGTCGTTTGAACGGAATCGCTACCGTCGAAATTCACGGGCAGACCGCACACAAGCGCGGTCGCGCCTTTTTCCTTCGTTAACGCGCCGATTTTTTGCAAATCGGTTTTAAGGTTTTTTCGATTATAAGTTTCCACCGGCAACGCGTAACTGTTGAACGGGTCCGAAACGGCAATTCCTATTCTTTTATCGCCTATATCGAGGCATAAAAATCTTTCCACCGATTCAGTATAACATATTTGGATAAAAGTAGCAAGGCTTTGTCTCAAAAAAAGAAAAGGTCGCAAACGCAACCTTTCCCGTTTTAAGACTTTTTCTTATTGCCTTTTTCGCTTATCTCGGTAATTTTTTCCTTAACTTGCGTTTGCCCGTCTTTCACCATTTGCCTTGCTTTCACCGAATTGGTAACCAAAAGCGCGCCGCCGAGCATACCGAGAACTACTCCCGTTAAAAACTTATCGTCCATAAAAAAACCTCCCGCCCTATTATTATGGGCGAAAAAAGTCGTTTTATACCGAACAACCGAGCGACAAGCCGCAAGCCTTTAACCGTGCTTTTTCGATTTATAATCTTCTATCGCTTTTTTAATGGCTTCTTCGGCAAGAACGGAACAGTGAAGTTTTTGCGCGGGCAATCCGCCGAGGTATTCCACCACTTTCGCGTTGGTCAATTTCAACGCTTCGTCGACCGTCATTCCCTTTACCATTTCGGTAGCGGTGGAACTCGTCGCAATCGCCGCGGCGCAACCGAAAGTTTTAAACTTCGCGTCTACGATTACGTCGTTTTCGATTTTCAACTGTATTTCCATTATGTCGCCGCAAGAAGCGTTACCCACTCTGCCCACTCCGTCGGGATTTTCTATTTCGCCCACGTTTTTAGGATGCGCGAATACTTCCATAACCTTTTCGTTATACATACTTAATTTCTCCTTCTGTTTTGAATAACGGGGACATAGCCCTTAATTTTTCTACGCCGTTTTTCAGAACCTCCACGGCATAGTCTATCTCTTCTATCGTATTGTGTTTACCGAACGAAAACCTTATCGAACCGTGCGCGAGTTCTTCGGGCAAGCCGAGCGCAAGCAACACGTGCGAAGGCTCTAACGAACCAGAAGAACAAGCCGAACCGGAAGACACCGCTATACCGGCAAGGTCCAGCGTGAACAAGATCGACTCCCCTTCGATATACTCGAAAGAAAAATCAGCGTTCGCAGGCAACCTTTTTTCGCCTTTCGGTCCGTTTAACTTAATATACGGAACGGTTGCCGCGACTTTATTTATAAACCTATCGCGAAGCGAAGATACGTATTGGAAATTTCGTTCTCTTTCGCTATCCGCTATCTTAAACGCTTCGGCAAAACCGACAACCCCCGCGACGTTGGTCGTTCCGCCGCGTTTGGTTCTTTCCTGATGTCCGCCGAAAATAAGGTTTTCGATTTTTATGCCGTTTCTAACGTAAAGCGCGCCGACGCCTTTCGGTCCGTAAATTTTATGCGAACTCATACTCATAAGGTCTACGCCGAGTTCTTTGACGTTTGTTTTCAGCACTCCGCAAGCCTGCACGGCGTCGGTAAAAGCAAACGCCTTTTTGGCGTGCGCTATTTCCGCCATCTCGCGAATGGGTTCGATAGTTCCCACTTCGTTGTTCGCCATCATACAACCGACCAAAAGCGTATCGTCGCGAACTTGTTTTTTAAGATATTCGAGGTCGATAAATCCTTCTTTATCAACCTTCATATATTCTATTTCAAAACCCTCTTTTGCCAAACTTTTAGCAGTAGCTAGCATCGCAGCGTGCTCGATAGGGCTTATGATTATATGACATTTAACGTTTTTATAAGCGTGCGCTATTCCGCGAAGCGCCCAATTATCCGCTTCCGTTCCGCCGGAAGTAAAATATACTTCGTTTGCTTTCGCGCCGATTATTTTCGCAATGGTATCTCTCGCTTCGTCAACGCCTTTTACCGCCTCTCTTCCGAAAAAATGCTGACTATTGGCGTTTCCGTACACGTCCGTCATAAACGGTATCATTTTTTCCAATACTTTTTTATCGAGCGGCGTAGTCGCCGCGTGATCCATATAAATTTTTCTTTCCATAATACTCTTTTATATCTCTCCGTTAACCATTTGCAATAAATTCATCTCGTCGAGAACTTCGTTTATTCTTCCGTAAAGTTTTTTCCAAACCTTGCTGGACGGACAACATTTACACTCTCCGTCTTTTTTAACGCATTCCACTATTACCATATCGTCTTCGAGCGCGCGAACTATTTCTCCGATGGAAATGCTTTCCGGCGGTTTCGCGAGAAAATACCCGCCGCTCGCGCCCCGACTCGCACAAACGATTCCTCTATTAGACAGTATGCGCATAATCTTTTCGAGATATTTACCCGAAACCCCTATATGACTTTCCAACACCGTTGCCGAAACGGCTTGCTCTTTATAGTTTTTTCCGAGTATGTGACAGGCTATAAGCCCGTAGTGAGTTTTAGAAGAAAGTTTCAATTTTTCACCCTGCCGTTTTAATTGCAACCTTTTTGGTTGCAATTAAAATTATATACTTGTAACATATAGTTGTCAATAAAATAAAAGCACTTTAAATAAAAAAATTCCCTTTATCCCTTTTAAATATAAATGTAAAATCATTTCCGCTTCGAGCGCGTAAACGAACAAAAAAATCCGATTAAAATTAAAATCGGATTTTTTGTTTGTTATTCGGTTATATCTTTAACTTCCTCTAAAACGTTTTTAATATGGAAAATCGCTCTATCCATCTGCTCTTCCGTGTGAGTCGCCATATAACTTGTTCTCAGCAAACTTTTGCCGACGGGAACCGCGGGAGAAACTGTCGGATTTACATACACGCCCCGTTCGAAAAGTTTTTGACAAGCGGTAAAAGTGCGCAAATTGCCGTATGTATATATAGGAATTATCGGGACCCCGCTTTTCGAGTCCATAATTTCTATACCTTCCTTAATAAGCCCTTCGCGCATATAATTGCTTATTTGCCTGAGTCTTTCCACTCTTTCGGGTTCTCTTTTCAAAATGCCGAGCGCAGCCCTCGCGCACGCCACCGAAGCGGGCGTTATGCTCGCGCAGAAGATAAACGGACGGGAAGTATGTCTGACGAATTCGCACACCTCCTTTTTCGCCGCCATATATCCGCCGATGCTTGCAAGCGACTTGGAAAACGTGCCCATATAAATATCCACTTCATTTTCCAATCCGAAATGTTCCGCCGTGCCCCTGCCGTGCTTGCCTAAAACTCCCAAACCGTGCGCGTCGTCCACCATTACCCTCGCCCCGTATTTTTTCGCAAGTGAAACTATCTCCGGCAATTTGCAAATGTCTCCGCCCATACTGAACACGCCGTCGGTTACTATAAGTATTCCCGAAACGGAAGTATCCACCGTTTTAAGCAAACGCTCCAAATCCTCCATATCGCTGTGCTTATATCTCAACATTTTAGCGAACGAAAGTCTGCAACCGTCGTATATACTCGCGTGATTTTCTTTATCGCACAAAATAACGTCGGTTCTTCCCGCTATCGCGCTTATTATTCCCAAATTGCTTTGAAAACCCGTTGAAAAGGTGACGGCGTCTTCTTTTTGCAAAAATTCCGCCAATTCCTTTTCGAGAGCGATATGAGTATCGAGAGTGCCGTTCAAAAATCTGCTGCCGGAACAGCCCGAACCGTATTTTTCTATCGCTTTCACGCCCGCTTCGATCACTTCGGGGTGAGAGGTCAAACCCAAATAGTTGTTCGAACCTATCATAATAACGTCTTTCCCTTCCATAACCACTTCCGGCCCTTGTTTCGTTTCCAAACGATGAAAATAAGGATAAACGCCGTGATCTTTTGCAAATTTAACGAGTTCTAAATTTTCGCATTTCTTAAATAAATCCATTTTCCGAATCCTTCGCATATAAAATACTTAACGACAATTTTTAACGAAAAAACTTTGCGTTTGCAAGCCTTTGCAATCAAGTTTTCTCGTTTACATTATATCATTTGCCGACATATCTTGCAAACGAAAAACCCGTCGAAACGAAATTTAATTAACAGTATTAGACTTTTTTTCTTTCAAAAACGCAATAATATCGCTTTTGCCTTTATCTTGCGAAAAGACCTGTCTTTTGAGCGAAAGATTTTCCGCCTCCAAAACGTTTAATTTTTCCCTTAAAGAAAAATTTTCCTGCTCGAAAGTTTTTCTCAATCTCGCCACTAAAAAATCCACGTCTTTTTTTAATTTATTAAACAAATCTTCGCCGACCGCCTTTTTTACTCTAACGGTAGCGCAATCTGCGCTTATTTTTCCGCAAGAAATAAGTTCTTTTTCACATTCCTCCAAAACGCCCGAACTTTTAACGCTGTTCCTGTACTTATTTTGCAGCCTTAGCGCTTTTTTTACGTCGCCTTCCGACAATTCGTTTATGGTTCTTCTAACGCTTTTTCCTTTCATTTTGCCCAAAATGATTTTTTTAACCAACTCTTTTTCCTCTTCGTCCGTGAATTTTTTCACGTCGTTAATCTCGATCGGTCTTCGAATTCCGTAATTTCGCGCAAATTCTTGGTTCTTGCTCGCTTTCGCAAGAGCATAATACATATTTCTTATCGTCCCCTTCGCCTTCCCGCTTTCTTTCGCGAACTCTTCGAAAATTCTCGCAAGCGGTCTTTCTCCTCGTTCGTTTATCTTTTTTGCAAGCGCTACTAAATCTTTTTCTTTGTAGCCGTAAATTTTTTCCACCTTTTATCTCCTTTAAATGTTTTTATCGGTTATTTTATTGACATAACAAAATAAAAATATACATAATCTAAAATATAATGCGTTATTATTTCTATTCGGATTTCCCGTGCGCGCTTAAAATTAACGGAGTCTTCGTTGCGAAAATTCAAAGCCGACCCTACCTATACGTTCAGCAAACGCCGTGTCTTATAGAATATTTTTCTCTCGATTCGTTCGGCGGAACAAGAGCCTTTTTCACGGACGAAAATTTTATAGTCTCTCCGCCGAACTTCGTGAGCGTTATCGACCTTTGCGGCGGATACTTCGTATACTTGTTTCCGCCGGAAAGAAATAATAATTTTTCGGTTATAGCGCAGAAAAAAACGCAAAACCTCGTTGCGACGCTTTTTTGCGACAACGGATATAAACTTTCCGTCGAAACGCCGAATTCGTTTTATGCGGAAGAATTTCCAAACCCCGTCGTTTCGGCAAATTTCGACCTAAAAAGAGGCGGCGGAAACAATTTTCTTATTCTTAATGCCGTTAACCGAACGAATTATTTAAACATATATTACCTATCGGATAAAATTAAAAAAGTTTTTTGTTCGCCCGTGGAAGACTACTCGTTTGACGACGCGCTTATAACGGAAGAATGTGTAAAAGATATTGCAAAGCACAAAGTAAAACGGACGTGGGAGTTTATAGAAGGCGAATTCAAAACAGCAAAAACGGAAATCGCGAAAAAACCGAATTTCGATTATTTTTCCTTGCCGAACGAAATTAAAGCATACGCTTTTTTCGAAAGCGTATGCTTGGGCGAAGATATTACGGATTTTTTAACGGATAGCGTTAAAAGCAAAACGGATAAACTCGGCGGATATTTGGGAAAATTCTTAAAAGTTATTCCGCCTCCTACGTTCAAAAATCAAAACTGTGTGGGGCTTGTTTATAAAGAAAAGGAAAACTTGTTCAAGGTAAAATATTTTCGTCCCGTTTGGGCGGGTAATTTAATAGACAATATCATTGCGGAAGAATAAAAAAAAGGACTTAAAGTTTTTCTTTAAGCCCTATATTTTTTATTTAACCACAATGCTTTTAACTACTGCGGAAACCGTTTTGTTCTTTTTATTGCCTTTGTTTATCATCGGCACTTTAATTTTATGCGAAGCGTATCCCGCAAGTTGTTCTCCTTCGGGAGTAAATACGGTCTTTTCGTCTACCGATTCATAATTGACGGAAGTATCGCAATTAAAGGTCAGTCCGTTGTTTGTCACGGAGCCTTCTGCATTATATTCTCCCGTATAATATATCGTGTATTCTTCGTAATAGGTTTCGGTCGCCAAAAGATTTTTTATGTCCGCCCAAGTTTCGCTGTTATCTTCGTTTTCCAAATCGAATTGACCGAAAACGCAGAACCACCCGTCGTAGTTAGCGGTAAGGTTAGAAGTAGGCATATACCAGGTGGCACGCCCGGAATTTCGACTATCGTCGCTGGTTTTATAGTCGTTTTTAACGAACCAATCTCTCCAAAGTCCTACCGAGCCTTCGATATTCGTTAAATTAGAACCTTTAACGTTGTTCATCTCGAAATCGCCGTTTATCGCGTTTTTAAGTTTGCCTTCCGCGTCGACGTTCTGAACGATTTTTTTATCGCCGTCGTTAAACTTTAAGTCGCCGAGCATCAACTGACTGCCGTTAGATTCGTCTATATAAAAGAACGTATCGTTATAATAGCCTTCTTTAACGTAACTTATAATCGCGTCTACCGTGTTGGGGGCAAGATGACGATATAAATCGATTTTCAGCGTTTTGTCTTCCGTTTTTTGCGAGTCGACGTCATATACGCTTACTGTTAATTCCAAAGTTTTTATATCTTCGCACGCGGTAAAAAGCAAGCAAGCGGTTAACAATAACACGAGCGCTAAAAGCGAAGCGAATATTTTGCGAATACTTTTCATATTACTCCTTAAAAAGGCGTTTGCCTTGACTATATTATTTTACTAATTATTTTCTTGCTTGTCAATAATTATGTTCGTTTTTAAATAAATTTACCTGTCTAACAGGAGTTTTTAACGTAAACGCGCCGCTTAATTTACGTTAAATGAAAAAACGAGCGGTTTTCCCGCCCGTTTAATTTCAGATTGAGTTTTAATTATTCAGCAACAACGGTTGCGCCTGCTTCTTTGAAACGAGCGATCATCTTGTCTGCTTCTTCTTTGGTAGCGTTTTCTTTGATAACGCCTTTTGCTTCAACGAGCGCTTTTGCTTCGCCGAGTCCCAAAGTGGTGAATTCACGAA
>CAYQLN010000031.1:0-7841 GCA_964418455.1 uncultured Christensenella sp. | reverse complement strand
CTCCGTGTTTTGCAGATTGCAAAACACTTGGGCGCAGTTGCGCCCTAACGAACTTGCTTCGTTAGGAGAATAAAAAAATGTAATTAAAACAATTCCGCTTGCAAAAAAAGTAAACGTAATATTTTAATAAGTTCGCAAAAAATACGCGAAACTTTTTAACTATTTATTTCATCCCACCCCTTTTTTACGAATTACAAAAAGGAAAAATATATAATGACACCCCACCCCGCTCGCTATTGCGAGCGGGGTGGGAAAGAAAAAATATTTTTCTATCAAAAAATATCGCGAGGCGGAAATTTCCCGCCTCGCCCTCTCATTTCTAACTTTTGTGTTTTTTCTGTTCAGCACTCTTCGATTTTTGAACGAAATTATTTTAATTGTTTTATATTCGCTCGCTTTTGCTTTTTTTAATTTTTTATCCAAAAAATGGAGAAATAAATATTAACTTTCCGCCCTATTTTATTTGCACTATTTCGATTTATTTTATTTTTTTATTTCTATCGAAATTATATCTCCCCACCACCCACCCCGCTCGCTGTTGCGAGCGGGGTGGGACATCTCGTGAGGGAGAAGAAAAAAAGAAATAGTGAGGCGAATAAATTATGTTTTATCTTTTTCCCATTTTTATTTTCATTCAACACTCTTCGACTTTTGAACGAAAGTGTTTTGCCGTTTTTTTCGGTCAATTAAATTTATTAGGTTTCCCTCGCTCCGTTTTTGCATTCTGCAAAAACGGAGCGAATAACAATAACGGATAGCAATAAGAGCATAAAGAGGAAGAGAATAAGGACATAAATTTGTTAACAAAATTATAATATTATTCACCTATCCGTATAGCGCAGGCGGGGGGCAAAACAGACCACAAAAAAACCGCCTGCCAACACCTGTTAGCGGACGGTTTTTTGTTTTAATTTTATTTATTTTGCTACGACGGAAAATACCGAAGCCGCGCCTGCGATAAACGCAATAATCGCGCCGACGATAGAGCCCCAAGCGAGAACGCAAGTATCCCTAAACGCTTCTACCACTGCTTCGACACGACCTGCGGGAACGCAGTTTGCAACGCCGAGCAAAAGGAAAACGCCTTCCGCGATAAAAATCAAGCCTGCCAAAAGCGCGAAAAGTTTGCTGCCTTTAAGACCCGCATAAATCGCGAATACCAAGCCTGCGACGGCAAGAATAAAGGGCAATAAATTCATAAACGAAAAATTAAACACGTCAACTTCGACGCCGAAACTGCTTTTTTTGTAGCCGAATGCGATTTGCGCGCCCGTATAAGTGGTTTCGGTATCTTTAATACCTATTGCGGGAAGGAACAAAACCGCAAGCGTGATAAAGCCGAGCACAGCCGCGACAATGCTCAAAAGCGAAGCGTTTGATTGTTTTTTCTTTTTCTTTGCCATAAAATATCTCCTATTATTTTTATTGATAATATTTATACCATATCAAAAAAACGCTGTCAATATCGGTTAAAAAACTTTTTTATAGATTTTAACGCTTTCAAAAAAATTGTATAATTTACAAGCCGCTGTCAACGCAATTTAGCGTTGGCGTTTTTTATTGCCGATTTTTGCGACGGCGACAATTTATCGCTTCTGTCATACTTATAAAACCCGTTTTTTTCTTGCTCCACGTCAAAAAGTTGCGTATAACAAAAACCGCACAGTTTCGAACAGGCACTAATTGCGGTTAAGAGTTTTTCATAATTTTTCACAAACGCGTTTGCGTCTGCCTCTACGGTATATCCCCACCCGTCGCCGTTATCCGCCGCCAAGACAGAGCCGCCGCACTCGCTTATCATAACCGGCGAACCTTTTTTATAAGTGGATTTTTCGCCGTTCGGATACAGTTGCGGAACTCCGCTTATCTCGTCATTTTCTTCAAAACGTTCGAGCACCGACGACACCTCTTCGGGAGAGGCATAGTAATGGAAGTCGAAAAGGTCGGTATCGTCGCCGTGATGCCCGCCGCTAACGTCTACGCACGGTCTTGTTCCGTCTAATATTTTCGTAAAGGAATACACGGCGTTTACACAACGGACGTCCCTTTTGTTTTTGTCGTTAAAAAGTTCTCCCCACACTTCGTTCAGCGGACACCATAACGTTATAGACGGGTGATTGAAATCCCTTGATACGTTTTCCTCCCATTCTGCAAGAAATTGTCCGAGTCCGCGCGTAGAGGTCAAATCCGCACCCACGCTCGGAAATTCGCCCCAAACCATAAATCCCGCCTTATCGCAAAGAAACAGCCTTTTGGGTTCGAATACTTTTTGATGAAGTCTTGCGCCGTTAAAGCCCAAGTCGAGCGCAAGAGTTATGTCCTTTTGCATATCCGCTATCGAAGGCGCGGTCAACCCGCCGAGAGGATAGTAGCCTTGGTCCAGAACCAATTTTTGAAATGTTTTATTGCCGTTTATAACAAAGTCCCTGCCGCAAACCCCGACTTCTCTCAATCCGAAATAGGAAAACACAACGTCCTTTTCAAACCGAAGTTCAACGTCGTACAGTTCGCCTTTTCCTATTTCCCACAAATGCTTTTCCGAAAGCGAAATCGAAATATGTTTGCGATATTCCATATCGCCCTCGAAACAGCCCACTGTTTTATCGTTGTATTTCACCGTTATCGAACATTTGCCCGTTCCGTTCGTCGACAAATCGACGCCTACGGAAGAGTTTTCTACGTCGGGATAAAAACAAACGCTTTTAATCCTTTGCTCTTCGCAAAATTCCAGCCAAACGTCTTGATATATACCTGTGGTGCGAGTATAAAAACACCCGAACGGTTCTTCTTTAAAAGATTGCTTTCCGTGGCATTGCCCGTTACCCGTTTGGTCGCGAACGCACAAAAAAATCTCGTTGTCGCCGGATTTAACAAACGGAGTTATATCGAACGAAAAGGTGGTTGCGCCGCCTTTATGGTCGCCGACGAAATTGCCGTTTATATACACGAAAGTTTCATAGTCGACCGCGCCGAAATATAGCAAAACGCGTTTTTTCACGTCGTTTAATCTGAAAACTTTTTTATAATAGCACACCTTAATAAACGCGGTGTTTCTTATCCCCGAAAGTTCCGTTTCGGGCGAGAAAGGAACGGTTATCTCTCGCCAAGAAAGATTGTCGTAACTAAACTGCCATTTTCCGTTCAAATACTCGAAATCCTCTCTTATAAATATAGGATTGGGATATTGTTCTTTATTCATAAATCTCTTTGTCGCTCCGCGGTGTTTTTTATAAACGGTTTTATAAAAGTATATCGCGCGAAATAAAATATAGCAATAGCGAGCATAAAAAAATCGCCCGATTTTCGGGCGAAATTTTTTAACAATTATTCTCCTTTAAAGGGGAGCAAATCCACTACTCTTGCACGCTTAATCGCTTTTGCCAAAACTCTTTGGTGTTTTGCGCAAACGCCCGTCATACGACGAGGAAGAATTTTTCCGCCCTCGGTAACGTATTTTTTCAAGGTGTTAACGTCCTTATAATCGATTTCGTCGACCTTTGCTTGACAGAACGCGCAAACCTTTCTGCGGGGTATTCTTTTAACGAATTTTTTAGGTGCTTTTTCGGGAGTCGCCGCTTGTTCGGTCGCGACTACGTTGGTATTTTCTTCCATTATTAAATTCTCCTGTTTTGCTGATTAAAAGGGAAGCTGATTATCGTCTATCGCTTCCAACTGCGGGCGTTCTCTTTTCATGGAAACGGAAGACTCTTCGTTGTCTTGCGCGCTTCTCGGCGTTAAGAACTCCACTTCGTTTGCGACTACGTCGGTAACGTTTCTCTTTATTCCGTCTTTATCTTCATAAGAACGGGTTTGCAAACTGCCGACTATCGCAACCTTGTTACCTTTCTTTAAATATTTTCCGCAATTTTCCGCTCTTCCGCGCCAAACCGTAACGTTAAAGAAATCGGTTTCGCGATTTCCTTCCGCATTAGCATAATCGCGGGATACCGCAATGGCAAACCTGCACACGGCAACTCCGTTCGGAGTTTCGCTGAGTTCGGGGTCGCGAGTCAAATTGCCCACTAAGATAACTTTGTTCATTTTCTCTCTCCTATCTTATCTTTTGGTAATCAATCTTCTAATGATACCGTCGGTGATGCCCGCTACACGTTTCATTTCGACAACGAGCGTTCTTTCCGCTTCGAAAGTCATCAAAACATAGTAGCCTTCGGTCTTATAGTTAATGGGGTATTGCAATTTTTTAACGCCCCAACGGTCGATTTTTTCTACGTTACCGCCGTTTGCCTTAACTAAATCCTCGAATTTCTTAACGATAGAATCTTTAACTTCGTCGGTTAAAGCGTTGTCAAGAATATAAAGCATTTCGTATTTGGTCATTTTCTTTTACCTCCCGGACTTATTCGGCTTAAAAGGTTCGAATTCCTTTCAAGCAAGGTTATTTGCCGACTCATCGGCTTTTAGCACCGCTATAATAACAAAATTAGTCGGTTTTGTCAATTATTTTAACGGTTTTAAACAATTTTTTAAATGCGCTGCGGATTAAGAAATTCCCTCTCGCTTTTTACGAAACCGCGCCCGCCGCGGCAGCCGCTTCGTCGATGATAGCGCTTACCACTTTTGAATATATAGGTTCGTATACGGCGGAGTTATCGAGCAATCCCGCTTCTATAAGTTGACGAACGGTGGAATTAGGCAATTCGTTCGCGGAAACGGAGAACCCGTTTTTAGCCTCGCCGAAAGTGGTATTCTTTTCCGTATAGGAAACGGTTAATCCGCTATCTCCCTCTTCGATCGCACCGTGGCTATACAAAACGAAAAGCCAAATGGAACTGTTTTTGGAAACGTAGTAAAGGTCGTTATCCGTAGTCGGCAAATCCGAGCCTTTATATAACGAATAGGTAGCGACTCCGTCCGTTACCGTCTTTTTATAAACGGAACCGGTAGCAGAAAGCGCAGAATCTTTTGCCCAACATTCCACGTCGAACACGTCGTTTACCGAAAGTGCGTCGATTTTTTCGCCAATGTTACCGATGGTAACCGAGGAATCTTCAAGCAATAGTTTAAGCACCGAGTTCTCGCTCGAAGAAATTACGGTGGAAAGCTTAACGCCGGATATATCGAATCCGCTCAAATCGCTTACCGTTATTTCTTCCGCAGTGGTTTTTCCCGTCGCTTCCGTTAAAATGTTAAACAGTTTTTCGGTAGACTCGTCTTTATCCAAAAACGAGGTAATTTTTATGTTGTCGAAAGATACCGACGCCAAATCCGCCAACGTTAACTCCTCTTTCGCCTTTCCCGTCGCGTCGGTTAAAACGGAGAACAATTTTGAATCGTCGTCTACGTTTACTACGTCTACGATTAAAACGTCGGAATCGGTGAGAGTTCCTATGTCTTTGAGTTTTGTCGTGCCCAAAACGTCTATGACGATCGAATCTTCGGTCGTCGCGCCGAAGCAATTCAACACGTCCGCCACAGGCAAAAGTTTAAATCTATCCGTTACTACGTCGCTTAATTTATCGAGAGTCATTTCGCTGAGCGATAAATAATAAACGACGGTGTCGTCGTTAACCCCTTCGACGTATTGCCCGTCTTCGGTATAACATAATTCGTAAACGGCGTTTTCCTCTCCGAAAGTTCCGCTCTTTAAGTAATAATACAAGTTACGGTTAAATCCTTCCGGCAAATTCGAAGGGTCGGGTCTGTCAGCCGCGGGAACTTCCACCGTTTTAAAAACGTCGAGTTTGGAAATTTCCTCCCCTAAAATACCCGGCGCCACTTTGACGAGTTTCATAAGTTCGCTTAAAAAATCTTTGTTCTCTTCGGCAGAATATTGGAATTTAAGGTTATTAAAATCCGAAGAATCGAAATCTATTTTCACCGCGTTTGAAAGCCCCGTGTCTTCGCTTATTTCTTTCAACAAACTCGTTATAATCGGTAAGTCGCCGAAAGAATAGGTATCCGCCTTTAAAATCGCGTCTAAAAGGCTTTTGTCGGCAACGTTTTCGCTAACAACTCCTTCCGTAGGTTGACCGGCAAGCCCCAACCAACTTTTTATAGGAATCATCGTAACGCTAACCGCCAATGCGGCAACCACTGCGATTATTCCGACTAAAAACCCGAAAAACCATAAAAAGAAATTTTTCAGTTTTCTATTAGACAGCGCGCGTTCCGCCCTTTCGGCTCGGCGGTGTTTTTTCGCCTCTGCTTTTTCCCTTTTCTCTTGTTCGGTCATTTTTATTTTCCTTTCCCCTTATCCCGGCATCGAGCAACGCCCGTTTTCGACTTAATTATAAATGGTATTATACTTTATTCCGCCCCTTTTGTCAACGAACTTGTTTTGGTATTTTCTTGTAGCGCGATTTTCAAAAGTTTATGCTCTTCGTTCAATTTCGGTTCTAAAATACATTTTTTTTGCAATTTTTCAAGCGTTTTGCCCACTTCCTCGCCAAAAATCCCGTTTGCCATAAGCGTTTTCGCAGAAATACGCAATTCTTTCAAACTAAACGGCACTCCGTTTTTTTTCATGTTTTCTATGACGTCTAACCACTTTCGAACGGTCGAACACACGGACAAATCGTCTTTACACGCAGAATAATCGGCTTGCTTTAACGCCAAAAGGTCGTATATATCCTTAAAATTTTCCGCAATAAATATTTTTAACTTATTCTCCCTCATATCTCCTTTCATATCGAGCATATGAAATTTCGTTAAAAAAACCGTTTGTTTTATGACCTTTTTTTCCGCTTTTAACCTTAAAAGAACGTTTTTTACGATTTCGCTCCCGTATTCCGCGTGGTTTTTGTATCTTCCCTCTTTTTTCATCGCGAACGGCTTTCCGACGTCGTGTAAAAGCGCGGCAAGTCTTATCTTTTCGGGAGCATATAAAACGCATCTCAACGAATGTTCCAAAACGTCGTAATCGTGAAAATCCTGCCGTTGCTTCATTCCCCTACCAAGAGTCAGTTCGGGTATAATATAATCCAAAACCCCCGTTTCTTCCAATATTTTCAATCCGTAATAATGCCCGTCCTTAGGGGAAAAACCGTATTTACCGTCGCTGCGTAGAATAAGTTTGAGTTCGGAATAAATTCTTTCCGCGGAAATATCTTTAATATTTTTCGCATATAGGCGCGCGCTCTCTTTAACTTCTTCCGTAGGCGAAAAGCCTAATTCTCCGCAAAACCGCGCAAGGCGCATAAGCCTTAACCCGTCGTGCGAAAAAACTTTTTCAGGATCCTTAACGGTGTTTATCACTCTGTTTTTTATGTCTTTTTCACCGCCGAGCGGGTCGACTGTTTTCTCTTCCAAAACGTCGTAATAAACGGCGTTACATTTGAAATCCCTGCGCTTCGCGTCCGCTTCTATGTCGCTAATAAACTTAACAACGAAAGGAGTATGTCCGCCTCCTTCGGCATAATTTTCTTCCCTAAACGCGGTGTATTCGTATTTGTCGCACCCGTCCGAAAAAACCAAGGTTTGCGTTCTCGGATAAACCCCGCAAATTTTAAACCCGCATTGCTCCGCCTTTTCTTTAACCTTGTCTATCGAAATTGCCGCCGCCATATCGAAATCGGTATTCGCGCTTCCGTCAATCAAAAAATTGCGCACAAACCCGCCCACGAAATAAATTTTTTCGGGGGACAACGCTTTTGCAAGTTCTTTAATTTTTTTCGATATCGGTAGTTTCACTCGTTAACAAAACTCCTTTTCCGTTTTGGTTTTTCTCTCTCGTAAATAAACAAGTTCGTTAGGGGCTGTCGCACCCGCGTGTTTTGCAAAAATGCAAAACACGGAGAATAAAAAAATGAAATACTGCGCCCAGCTACCCTTGCAAGCAAGTTTGCTCGCTTGTATAATAACATTGAAACGAAACAAAATTA
>CAYQLN010000030.1:5027-7877 GCA_964418455.1 uncultured Christensenella sp. | reverse complement strand
ACCATGAAAAGCACACTATACTTTCACATAAAAGTATAGTGTGCTAAACTTTAATTTTATTTATTATAAAAAATCGCTTATTTGTTCTTTTATTTCATTAGCTAATTCGGAATGTGGAACAATAAGATTTTTATATGCACCACCTAATGAGGCGGATCCAACTTTAAAATTTTTATAATCATATAACGAGGTGTCTGGAACATAGATTTTGCAACCACCGCGCAACTGTGATTGGTCGAAAGCAAAACTTCCTAGATAAAACGGTAAATTGCCCAAACAGATAATATGTTTGAGGGTGGCACAGTTTGAATCGCATAAATTATTGCCGATTAATTTAATTGATTTTGGGAGAATTAATGTTCTAATGTTAGCACCATCCAATAATTTACTGCCAATAGCGGTTACCTTCTTGCCATTATATTCCTCAGGAATAACCAATACTTCTGGCAATTTTAAATATTTGTTTAATGAAACTATTATATATGTACCTTGTTCTAAATAATCTAATGATTCGTCGTTATGGAAATAAGTGTATTCATCAATCAGTTGAAATGAAAAGAAATCAATATTAGATTTATTGTCGCTATTACAAGCAAATAAAAAATTATAAGAAAGCAAAAAAAGAGTAGATAGTAAAAGAGAAACTATCTTTTTCATTTGTAAAACCTCCAATAAATGAAACAAGATATAATAAAAAGCGCGTAGTTGAAACCACGCACCGAAAAACGCAGTTTTGCTAATTATATGGGAATGTTATTATAGCATATAATTGTTTTTTTGTTAAGCAGTTTTTGTTGCTAACAAAAATTCGACTAATCAAAAGTCGGGTTTTATAATTTATTCGATTTAAATCCCTAAGAGAGAGATGTGCTTTCTCTTGCGCTTTTATTTTTTTTAAAAACTTTTTGATTTTTTGTTGACAAAAAATAATATCGGGAATATACTGAATAATAGTTGAACGGTTGTTCAAATATTAAAATAAAAAAGGAAGGCGAATTATGGAAAAGAATTATAAAATCGAAGTGGATTGCGCTAACTGTGCGTTGCTTATGGAGCGCGCGGCAAAAGGAGTCGAAGGAGTATCTGACGCGAGCGTGAATTTTTTTGCGCAAAAGATGAAGGTTGTTTTTGCCGACGGGGCAGAAGAAAAGAGCGTGATGGAAGCGATTAAAAAAGCGTGCAAGAAAGTCGAAAGCGATTGCGAAATTTATTTTTAAATAAAAATTATGAATAAGAAACAAAAAAAAGAACTTAATAAAATATCGACGTCGGCTGTTCTTTTGGCTGTTATACTTTTACTGCCGATAGGCGACGATATTAAAAGATATTTATATATCGTGCCTTATTTAATAGTCGGATATGGCGTGCTTATTAAGGCGTTTAAGGGAATTATCTCGTTGAAGTTTTTGAACGAAAATTTTCTTATGGCGCTTGCCTCTATCGTCGCTTTTTTTGTCGGGGACGGGTTGGAATCGGTTGCGGTTATGCTGTTTTATTCCGTAGGAGAACTGTTCCAAAGCGTGGCAACTTCCAAAAGCCGAAAAAGCGTTAAAGCGCTTTTGGAACTTAAACCCGAATACGCAAATGTTTTAGAAGGCGAAATCGAAAGGCGAGTAAGCCCCGAAGAAGTTTTTGTGGGGAGCGTTATAATAGTGCGCGCGGGCGAAAAAATTCCGCTTGACGGCGTGATTATCGAAGGCGCGACGGAACTCGACGAACAAAGTTTAACGGGAGAAAGCGTGCCGTCGTTTGCGGGAGTCGGCGACGAAGTGTGCTCGGGGGCGATAAACTTAAACGGAGTTATTAAGATTAGAACTACCAAAACTTTTGAAAACGGCACTGTCGGGCAGATTTTAGAAATGATTGAAAACGCGAGCGCAAAGAAATCTAAAACGGAAAAATTCATTGCGAAATTCGCTTATTATTATACTCCCGTCGTTGTTGCTCTTGCGGTACTGCTTGCGATTTTGCCGCCCGTTTTTAATTTGATTTCGGGGAACGCTTCCGATTTTAGAACGTGGATATACAGGGCGATGATTTTTTTGGTCGCTTCTTGTCCTTGCGCGCTTGTGGTGAGTATTCCGCTATGCTTCTTCGCTACCATAGGAGGCGCGGGGAGCGCGGGGATTTTGGTAAAAAATTCCGTTTCGGTCGAAAACCTTGCGAAAGTCAAAACGCTTTTTACGGACAAAACCGGCACGCTGACAAAGGGCGAGTTCGAAGTTTCCGACGTGGCGGCGAAAGGTATAGAAGAAAATCGACTTTTGTTTTATGCTTGGAATTTAGAACGTTTTTCTAATCATCCGCTTGCAAAAAGTTTGATAAACTACTGTTCTTTCGAGAAAGAAAGTGTTATAATAAACGACGTTAAAGAAATATCGGGGCAAGGCTTGATCGGCGAGATAAACGGCGAATCGGTGGCTGTCGGAAACGAACGTTTAATGAAAAGTCAAGGCGTTAAGGATTTCGAAAAGGGCGTAGGCAGCGTTATTTACGTAGTGAGAAACGGAGAGTATTGCGGAAGAATAGAATTTTTAGACGCGATAAAATCAAACGCAAAAGCAAGCGTCGAAGCGCTCAAAAAGGTCGGAATCAAAACGGTTATGCTTACCGGCGACAACGAGAAAGCGGCAAGCGAAGTCGCATACAAGACGGGGGTAGACGAATATTGTTTCGGCTTGCTGCCGCAAAACAAAGTTGAAAAAATAGAATTCGAAATGAAGAACGCCGATTATAAGTGCGCGTTCGTGGGCGACGGTGTTAACGATGCTCCCGCGCTTGCCACGGCGGACGTAGGCATAGCAATGGGAATTAAAGGTCAGGACCTTGCGACGCTTACCGCAGACGTCG
>CAYQLN010000030.1:0-5017 GCA_964418455.1 uncultured Christensenella sp. | reverse complement strand
GTTATTGCCGACGACGATATGGAAAAGATAGCGAAAGCCGTTAGAATTTCCAAAAAATGCATGAGGATAACCAAACAAAACGTTGTGTTTGCGTTGACCGTAAAAGCATTGGCGTTAATGCTCGGCGCGGTCGGGTTGTCAACGGCGTTCTTTGCGATATTTGCCGACGTGGGGGTTATGGTGCTTGCCGTGCTTAATTCCGTGCGAATGCTCGGCGCAAAAAAAATATAAAGGAAAGAATATGTCTAAGAATTGTTACGAATCGGAAACCACTCACGAAAGATTGAAAAAAGAAATCGCCGCAAAAATTCCCGACGACGAAAAACTTTTTGACCTTGCGGATTTTTTTAAGTTGTTCGGCGATTCTACGCGTATGAAGATTTTATACGCGCTTATGGAAGCGGAATCTTGCGTTTGCGTTATAGCGGAAACCTTAAACACCAGCGTTTCCGCGGTTTCGCATCAACTAAAAATTTTAAGAACGGGCGGGCTTGTCAAATCGAGAAAACAGGGGAAGTCGGTGTTTTATTCGCTTGCGGATTCGCACGTGGAAACCATTTTGTCGCAAGGAATGGAACATATAGAAGAATAGTTTTTTAAGGTTTTTGCCGAAATTAGGCGAATATAAAGAATAATACAAAATTATAACGCATAATCTTTATTACTCTATAAAACGGAGAAAAGGTTATGCGTTATTATCTTGAAGAAAGAATTATCGAAGAGGGGCGGTATATTGCCGAAACGGGCGCAACGGTGAGAAAAACCGCTTCGGTTTTTCATCTCGGTAAATCCACCGTCCATAAAGACGTTAGTTTGCTTTTAAAAAACGTGGATTTCGAATTGTATTTGCGCGTTAAAAAGGTTCTTATGCAAAATCTTGCGGAACGACATATTCGCGGTGGAATAGCCACTAAAAACAAATACTTAAAAGATAAAAAACGCTGATTGTTTTATGAAAAGATATTTATCATCGGCATTTAGATTAACCGCACGCTTTTAATCTTTAAATAGTAAACGCTTCGAACGGAAGATAATATGCGATTTATCGAACTTTATAAATATTCGTTGCTCCGTTGTTTTTCGAATCGTTTCAAAGAATATTAAAAAATATACGCAAAGCGTTGACAAAACGCTTTTATTCGTTTAAAATATACTTAAACCTAAACTAAAAGGTTCGCCTGATAGTAAAGGACGGTATTAAAATTTGGTATTTACAAGGCGCAAGCCTTGATAAACCGTGTATCTCCCTTTGCTTTTAAATGGCGAAGGGAGTTTTTTTAAGGTTTATAAACTTCGCAAGACTTCGTTAACTGCTTCGCGTTTCGACTTCGATAACCGAAGAGGTTAATCTCCCCCGAAACGCTTCGCGAGCCTCGTCTTGCTCGTTTCTAAACCTTAAAAAGGCAAGTGCGACAGTGCGGACATTGCGCGGTTATACTTCGTTAACTGCTTCGCGTTTCGACTTCGATAACCGAAGAGGTTAATCTCCCCCGAAACGCTTCGCGAGCCTCGTCTTGCTCGTTTCTAAACCTTAAAAAGGCAAACGTGACGGAGTGAACCTTGCGCGGTTACACTTCGTTAACTGCTTCGCGGTTATATTTCGGTAATCGAAAGGGTTAACGATTGAAAAAAAAGAAATAATATCATATGAAAAAAAGGAGAAAAGTATGAAAAAAATTTCAATTTGGATTTTGGCTATAATTCTTGCGTTCGGCTGTTTTTCGTTCGCGGCGTGCGATGACGGGGAAAACGGTCAAGGCGGTTCGATTAAATACAGTTTGTACGTCCCTGACGGCGCGCCCGCGTTGTCGGTGGCAAGACTTTTAGACGACGAGAGCATATTACCCGAAATAGAAATTAAAGTCGTCGACGCGGCGACTATAAAAACGTTCGTGACGGGAGAAAGTCCCGAGGCTGATTTTTGCATTTTGCCCGTAAATCTCGCGAGCAAATTTTTAGGGACGGGGGAAGTGTACAGTTTGTTGGGAACGGTAACGAACGGAAACCTTTATATAATGAAAAAAGGCGCGGCGGAAGACATAAATTCTAAAAGCGATTTAAATAAACTTATCGGCAAAAAGGTCGGGGTTATAAATATTTCAAACGTGCCGGGTTTAACTTTCAAAGCCGTGTTGCAAGATGGCGGAGTGGCTTTTCAAGAAGTTAAGGACGGAATAAGTTATGATGAAAATAAGGTTAATCTATACGGTTTGGCAGACGGAACGGAGGTAACGCCCGCGGCGGATTACGATTATTTTATTGTTCCCGAACCAGCTGCGACCACGAAACAAAACAAAACCAGCGGCAAGTTAAGCGTCGCGGGGTCGCTTCAAGCGTTATACGGCGAAGGGAACGGTTATCCGCAGGCGGTGTTGGTAGTGAAAGGGATAGTAGATAGGGCAACGGAAACGCTTGCGGATAAACTAACCGCTACTTTTCCCGAAAACAAAGCGTGGCTTACGGCGGAAGGAACTACTGCAGAAAAAATAGTAAACGCCGTTAAAAGCGGTTTTGTCGACTCGGATATGGGCGCAACTTTTTCCGCGCAAAACTTGAATGCCGAAGTTATTTCTAATTGCGGAATAAATTTTCGTTCGACAATCAAGTGCAAACAAGACGTTTTGGATTATATAGAAAAAATTAACGGCGGAACCGATGCTTGGGGAACGCCCGAAGAAATGTTTTTTCTTCGAGTAAGATACCCTAAATACGGTGGGAAATGAAAAAGTTTTTAAAAAACAGGTTTTTTGTAGCCGGCATAGGCGCGTTGTCGCTCGTTGCCGTATGGCTTGTATGGTTTATCGCCGCGAAAACCGTTAAAAACGAATATTTAATACCTACTTTTTCGCAAACGATGGCGGAACTTGTAAACGTGATTAAAGAAAGTTTCTTTTGGCTCGCGCTTTCGAAAACCCTTTTAAAAACGTTGTGCGCTTTTGCGATTTCCTTTGCGCTCGCCGCGCTTTTTGCGGCGGCGGAGCGTTTTTTTAAGCCGTTGGGCGTTTTCGTAAAGCCGATTATAACCATAATAAGAACAATTCCTACTATGGCGATACTCGTTTTGATTCTCGTTTATACAAACAGAACCGCCGCGCCGATAATAGTTGCCGTTATGGTTTTGTTCCCGCTGTTACATTCTCAGTTCGTCGCGGCGTTTAACGGAATAGACGAAGGCGTTCTGGCGGCGACGAAGGTGTTCGGGCTGACGAAAAAGCAAAGGCTTTTTAAGGTGTATTTGCCGCTTGTTTCTCCGCCGATATTGGGTAGCGTCGGCTCGGATTTATCGTTCGGGCTGAAACTCATAGTTTCCGCGGAAATAATGGCGAACACTTATACTTCTTTGGGCGGAATGATGCAATCGGCGAACGTTTACGTGGAAATTTCAAGGCTTGCCGCGCTTACCGTAGTCGCCGTGGCGGTGGGACTTGTCACGGAGTTGATATTTCATTTAATAGCGAAAGTTGCGTTTAAGTGGAAAAAGGCGGGGGACGGCAATGATTAAAATAAAAGGACTTACAAAACGCTATAAAGACCTTGTTGTTTTCGATAATTTTTCGTTGGAAATAAAAGAGGGAGTTATAACCTGTCTTTTAGGGCAATCGGGTTGCGGAAAAACCACCCTTTTGAACGTTTTGGCGGGGCTGACCGATTATAGCGGCGAAGCGGATAAAATAAAGTGTTCATACGCCTTTCAAACGCCCAATCTTTTTCCCAACTTAACCGTTCGAAACAATCTGAAACTCGTTTGCAAAAACGAAAGCGAAATAAATCGCGTGACGGAAAGATTGCGGCTTAAAGAAAAAGAAAATGCTTTTCCGAACGTTCTTTCGGGCGGGCAAAAGCAAAGAGTATCGCTCGCGAGGGCGATTTTATACGACGCGGAAGTTTTGCTTTTAGACGAGCCGTTTTCTTCGCTCGACGTCAAAACGAAGGCGAGCGCGCTGAACTTTTGCAAGGAAGAAATAAAGAAAAAAAATCAAACGGCGATTGTGGTTACTCACGACATTTTCGAAGCCATAAATCTTGCCGACGAAATTTTGGTTATGGAAAACGGCGAAATCGTCGAAAGATTTTCCGAGGTAAACAAAAAGGTCGAAAAACGGCTTTTCGACCTTATGCTTAACAATTATAAAACAAATTAAATTTCAAACAGAGAATATTCTCGGTCAAGCAGAGTGTAACCGCTCTGCTTTTCGTTTGTTAAAAAAAGTTTTTCTCCGTCTTTTTCGTAAAAGGCGAACACTTTACAGTCGGTAAGTTTGGTTTTTACGAAACTTATGAAATCTTCTTTTCGCATAGCGCAAAGCGCGGTGGATACGGCGTCGCATTCGCAAGCCGATTTTCCTATTACGGTAACGCTTTGAAAGCCCGTGTCTGCCGGCGCGCCCGTTTCGGGGTCGATTATGTGAGAATAATATTTGCCGTTTGCGTCTACGTAATACCTTTGATAGTCGCCGCTGGTAGACAGAGGAGAGTTTGTAAGAGAACGTGCGTTGACGGTTAATACGTATTGTTTTTCGGCGTTTCTCGGATGAACTACGCTGAGGTCTTCTTCTATGCCTAAAATATAAATACTGCTTCCGCCCAAATTGACGTAGCCTTCGGTATATCCTTCGTCTTGTAATATTTTGGCGACGAGGTCGGCGGCATAGCCTTTTCCTATCCCTCCGAAGTCTATTTGAATATCGCCGTCGGGTTTAGTCGCCGCGGTGCCGTCGAAAGAAATTGAAGAAAACTTTTCGGCAACGGCAACCAGGTTTTCCCGTTCGGATTTTTCGGGAAGTTTCACGAACATTGCGTTAGGGTCTTGTTTGTCCGCTAAATAAGTATCGCTCGTCAAGTTCCATAATTTAACTATCGGATAAACGGCGGGGTTGTATTTGCCTTCTGTAAAAAGACACAGCGACAGCGATTTTTGCAAAACCGCGTTAAAGATTTCGTCGCCGACGAACGGTTGGTTTTCGGGCAGGGAGTTAAAGCGGGAAAGCGAGGAAGAGGGTTTCGAAAGAGACAAAGA
>CAYQLN010000029.1:0-8009 GCA_964418455.1 uncultured Christensenella sp. | reverse complement strand
ATAAATTATCGCGTTAATATATTCGTCTATAACGAAAGTGTTCGTAAACCTTCTTCCGTCGATAAAACTCGAAGCCGAAACCCCTACCCCTATATATTCGCCACGTCGCCAATAATTCAAATTATGCTTAGACTCGAACCCTTTCTTTGCAAAATTCGAAACCTCGTATCTTTCAAACCCTTTTTCTTTAAGATAAGAACGAACCTCGTCGTAAATGTCCGCGACCTCGTCGTCGCTAAGCAACTCTCCGTTGAGATAGTCGGTATATATCGGCGTTCCGACCTCAGGAGTCAACGCGTATAAAGAAATATGACTTACTCCGCCGGCAATGGCGAGTTCCGCCGTTTTTTTAACCTGCTCCGCAGTTTGACCGTGAAGCCCCGTCAAAATATCCGCGGATACGTTTTCGCCTTTAAGCATTTTGCAAGCAAGAAGAAAATCTTTCGCGGTATGTATACGATTCAACTTTTTCAACTGCTCGTCGTAACCCGTTTGCAACCCTATCGAAAATCTGTTTATTCCCACCGATTTATATACTTTAACCTTTTCCTCGTCAATCGTTCCGGGATTTATTTCGATTGTTATTTCGGGATTTTTTGTTAAATTAAATTGCTTTTTTATTTGTCTAATCGTTCCCGCAATAAATTTTGCAGGCACTATCGAAGGAGTCCCGCCGCCTATATATACGGTGTCGAACACCTTGTTTTTAAGCGCTTTTCCTCTGCCCTCCAATTCTCGGTATAAGCATGCGAAATAACTTTCGGTTTTGCCGATTTCCTTAGGATAAGAAGCAAAATCGCAATAAGTGCATTTGCTTTTGCAAAACGGAACGTGAACGTATATTCCTGCCATAGTTTCTCCTTTTAATACAACGTAGATATTATATTATCATTTAAGTTTTTTAGCAAGTAAAAAACGAGAACGGTAATTTTTTGCCGTTCTCGTTTGTTTTTTAAACCGTTACAACGCCCTTATACTTTCTACCGGCGACTTTTTAGAAGCAAAGTATACCGGAAAAAACGTTGCTATTAAAGATACTCCCATAGATACCGCAAAAACAAACCCGACGTTTACAATATTAAAATCTAACAGTTTTATAGAAACGATGTTTATCAAAGAATTGTTAAGCGCCTGGCACACGACGTACGCGCCCACCGTTGCGAATGCAAAGCATATAATCGCAATTATAAAGGCTTCGGCAAAGAATATTTTAAACACGTCGACTCCCCTTGCGCCGACCGCACGCAAAATGCCTATGTCTTTACGCTTTGCGGAAATAGATACCGAAATAAAGTTAAGCAACATTAACGCCGCAAACACACCCATTACTATACCGACAATCAAAAAGATTCGTTCCATTTGGCCAATTATATATATAAAGGATTCCAACTGCGCATAAACACTGTTTGTAATTTTGACAACCGCACCCGTTTCGGCGGATAACGTTTCAGAAATTTGTTCTAAGGAATTATCCGTAAGCCTTATTAAATAGTTATATTTAGCGTCTTTCTGTTCTACATACTCTGTAACCTCTATGCTTTTCCACGAATAATCGTCTAAATCTTGCACTTTAACGTTAGTCGTCCTAAAATTATCGGAAACCATGTATAGACAGTAAGAATCCGCGTCTACTTCCAAATAACCCGCCACTTGCAATTCTCCGGAACGACCTTCGTAATTTTTGTAATAAATTTTATCTATCGACACGTTAAAATTCGGGGTAAAAGTGCCTATCGTAGTGTTTTGCGCTACCCATTCTTTAAGCACGCTCCAGTCTTCTTCCGTCGCATTGTTGTAGGGTCCGTTGCTTACCAAGTTTTCTATTCTGTCTCCCGCCTGCCTTACGTTCAACGGAATACTTTCTCCGCGATTAATTAATTCCGTATGATAAAATTCGTATAAAAACTGCCTTTCCGCGAGTTTTGGATACCACAAGTTAATTGTGTCTTCTATGGCCGAAAAATCTTCTAAGTCGTAAATATTAGATATTTTATTAGCAAAATCGCTTCCGGAAGAAATCGTGTTCTTAGCCGTAACGTCGTAACGGCTTAACGTATCTACGATTTGCCTACCGTATTCGGCCAAAACGTTTTTCTTTTCTCTATCTATAATAGACTTAGATACATAAACCTGCGTATCTAAAAGGGTAAAGTTTGCGTTGTTCACCGCGTTTCCGTTTAGGTCGTAAAGCTTAACGTATTCAGAGTAGTCTCTTACGGTTTTTTCCGTATATAAGTTATCGCCCGACCATTCTTGAACATCTTCCGATATTTCGTATTCGCTAAGCTCTAAACCGTTTGAATAATAAGAAGATACTTGTATACCGCCATCGCCGGAAGGGATATTGTTTTTGTACGCTTCGTAAAAATCTGCCGAAACGTAAATAACGTTATTAAAGCTACCGTTTAAATAATCAAGTAAAGATCTTTCCAACGCCGACCGCTCCGTTTGGCTAAGTTGCGTAGAATCGGAATCTTTTAAATCGTCGTATTTAGAAGGTATTTCGCCCACGTTATACACCCCGACCACAGTAAATGGTCCTGACGAAGAAAGAGCCTCGCAGTTAGAAAATTTTATTTTTTTGCCTATAATATCAATAACTTCCGTAATATCGGTTCCGTCTGTTTCGGCAAACATTTTGGCAACGTATTCCGGCACGGCTATTTCCGAACTGTTTGTAGGGTAATCACCTATAAGCGTAAACCCGTTTGCCTGCATATATTCCGCACCGCAATCGGTAAACCCGTAGATTGTGGTTACGGGATAGTAGTCTTTTACCTTTTCGTCTACGTTAGGAGATATAAAAGTCAAACCGTCGAAAACAGCCAAACTAACAGAATTTCCGCTAGAAAATTTATTTTTTGTAAAGTTAAAAATACCTGCGTACGCGCCGTTGCTTATTTCGTTTTTAGCCTGTAATTCCTGCGTGCCGAAACGGGTAAAATAGGTCTGTTCGTTTTCGGAAGTTAGTTTTTCTTCCCCCGTAGAGTTATATATTCTATACTGTTTGTTTTTTGCCACGTAACCTTTAGAAACGGTAACGCTTGGATAGCCGGCTTCCTTTAACGCTTCCGACACAGAATAGTTCGGGTCGTATAATGCGAAAGTAGAAACCACACCGAACAAAACGAACGCCACAACAGATAAAAGAATAGTAAATATAAGCCTTATCGGTTTAGTCTTTAACCCCGAAGCGCCCATTTTAAACGCGTGAGACGCAGGAAGTTTAGATTTAATAAATTTGGTTTTTTTCCCGTCGTATTCTTTTACTTCTATCTCTTTGGTGTCTGCAAAAAATTCTTTAATACCGTTGTCGTTTATCTTGCAAGCGCGTTTTACGTCGGGTAGTTCTCGTTTACCTGCGGTTATTATCGCTTCGCCTTTGTTCTTTTTTAAAACGCTTAAAATGTTTTTAACGTCTGCTTCGGTAACGTCTTCGGCATTTTTAATGCTTATGGTATCGTCGGAAATAATTTGAACGTTTTGGTTTAACTGCTTAGGCGTAGAAACTTCTTTAGAAATGTCCGATATTATTTTGCCGTCTTTTAACTCTATTATCCTGTCGCCGTAATATTCCGCAAACTCCCTGTCGTGCGAAACTATTACCACAAGTTTTGTTTTAGAAAGTTTTTTTAACGTGTCTAAGACCTGCCTGCCGGTATTAGAGTCTAGCGCGCCCGTCGGTTCGTCCGCCATAATTATTTCCGGATTTTTGATAAGCGCACGCGCTATCGCAACCCTTTGTTTTTGACCACCCGAAAGAGTGTTAGGTTTTCTTTTTCCTAAACCTTTTAAATCGACCTGTTCTAAAAGTTCGTTGACCGCCTTTTTGTCGTTGGGTTTAGACTGAAGTTGCAATGCAAGAGATATGTTTTGTTCTACCGTAAACTCGTTAAGTATGTTGTATTCTTGAAACACAAACCCCACGTACGTGTTACGATAACTGTCAAAGTCCGACGTAGAAAAGTCTTTACTGCTTCTGCCCTTTACTACAATTTCACCGCTATCGGGTTTGTCTAGCCCGCCGGAAACGTTAAGTAACGTAGATTTACCGGAACCGCTTCTGCCAAGCAAAAACACCATACCGGTTTCGGGAAATTTTACCGAAACGTCGTCCAGTGCTTTTACGGTTACTCCGCCTTTTGTAGAATAACACTTGACAAGATTTTTTACTTCTAACATTTTTCTCCTTTTATAATTCTAAACGCTTACCGCGTGACTGCGGTTATAGAACTACTTGTCGCTATCTGTTTTAAGAATGGAAATAAACGCTTCGCTGGGGATTTCCACCGTGCCTATGCGGCGCATTTTTTTCTTTCCTTCTTTTTGTTTTTCCAAAAGTTTCTTCTTCCTCGTAACGTCGCCGCCGTAGCACTTCGCAAGCACGTCTTTTCTGAACGCCTTAACCGTTTCTCTCGCTATTATCTTTCCGCCAATCGCAGCCTGTATCGGTATTTCGAACATTTGACGAAGGATAACGTCCTTTAATTTTTCGGCAATTTGTCTGCCGCGTTCGTAGGCTTTGTCTTTATGCACTATAACCGAAAGCGCGTCGCATATTTCGCCGTTCAACAACATATCCATTTTCACGAGTTCGCTCCTTTGGTATCCGCAGGGTTCGTAGTCGAACGAGGCGTATCCTTTGGTTCGCGATTTCAAACTGTCGAAAAAATCGTATACTATCTCGTTAAGCGGCAAAATATATTTCAGTTCCACTCTCGTTTTATCGAGATACACCATATCCGTGTATACTCCGCGTTTATACTTGCATAGTTCCATAATCGGGCCTACGTAGTCGGGCGGAGTGAAAATACTTGCTTTGATAATGGGCTCTTCCATATAATCGATTTCGGTAACGGGCGGAAGTTTGGAAGGATTTTCCACCGTGAAAACCGTTCCGTCGGTTTTATATACTTTATACGACACGGAGGGCGCGGTGGTTATTATTTCCAAGTCGAACTCTCGCTCTATCCTCTCTTGAATGACGTCCATGTGCAAAAGCCCCAAGAACCCGCACCTAAACCCGAAACCGAGCGCGGCGGAACTATCGGGTTCTATCGACAAAGCCGCGTCGTTTAATTTTAATTTCAACAACGCCTCTTTCAAATCGTTAAACTTGCTTCCGTCGAGCGGAAAAACTCCCGAAAACACCATCGGCAACGCTTTTTTATAGCCGGGCAGCGGCTCTTTCGCGGGATTGTCGGCATAAGTTATCGTATCCCCGACTTCGGTGTCTTCTATGCTCTTTATGCTTGCCGCGATATACCCGACTTCGCCGGAAGACAAACTTTCTTTCGCCGTCATTTTCGGCGAAAAAACACCCACTTCCGTGACCTCGAATTGCTTTTTGGAATTGAAAGTCGTTATTTTAGTTCCCTCTTTAACGACGCCGTCCATTATCCTGACGAAACAGATAACCCCTTTAAAATTATCGTAGTAACTGTCGAATATAAGCGCTTTGAGAGGCGCGGAATCGTCGCCTTTCGGCGCGGGAATTTTGGTCACGATCTGCTCTAAAACGTCTTCCACGTTAAGCCCGCTTTTAGCGGAAATTCTCGGCGCGCCTTCCGCGTCTATTCCCAAAATGTCTTCTATTTCTTTTTGCGCTTCGTCGGGACGAGCGGAAGCCAAATCCATTTTGTTTATAACCGGCATAATCTCTAAATCGTTGTCTATCGCAAGATATGCGTTCGCGAGCGTTTGCGCTTGCACGCCCTGCGTTGCGTCGACGATGAGTATCGCGCCTTCGCACGCTTTAAGCGAACGCGAAACTTCGTAGGTAAAATCCACGTGACCGGGAGTATCTATTAAGTTAAAAACGTATTCTTCGCCATTTTTAGCGGTATAAAACATTCGCACGGGGGTAAGTTTTATGGTTATTCCCCTTTCCCGCTCTAAATCCATAGAGTCCAAAAGTTGCTCTTCCATATCCCTTTCGCTGACCTGACCTGTTTTTTCCATAAGCCTGTCCGCAAGAGTAGATTTACCGTGGTCGATATGAGCCACTATGCAAAAGTTTCTTATATTGTTTTTGTTTATCGACATAAAATACCCGTTACAATTAAACTAAAAAAAACTGTTTAAAATTCTTTGCAAATAGTATATAATATACTTAAAATTTTTGCAAGCGGATAAAAAGGGGTTTTATATGAGAATAGATAAGGACTGTTGGCTTTTGAACAAACCGATCGCGCACAGAGGGTTATGGGGAAACGGCGTGCCGGAAAATTCGACCCGCGCTTACGAACAGGCGGCGGAAAAGAAAATTCCGATAGAGATAGACGTTCATTTGACCGCGGACGGGAAACTTGTTTCCTTTCACGACGACGATCTTTTCAGAGTTACCGGCGAAAAGGGACTGATTTGGAGCAAGACCTTAAAGGAATTGAAAAAGTTAAAACTTTCCGAAAGCGAATATTCCGTTCCGACGCTAAACGAAGTGTTCGAAATAGCGAAAGGAAAATCGCCGCTTTTAATAGAATTTAAAAACCAACCCGCCAAAGCGTTTTTGCAAACGGCAATCGACGCGCTAAAAAATTATAACGGCGAATTTGCCGTTCAGTCGTTTAACCCCTTTTATATATACGAAACGAGAAAACGCGCGCCCGAATTTATTCGCGGAATTTTAGCCGACGGTTTTTGCCAAGAAGAAAGCGCGGTTAAACGTTGGGTAGTAAAAAAAATGCCGTTCAATTTCCTCGCGAAGCCCGATTTTATAAGTTATAATTACGAATGTTTGCCGCTAAAAAAAAGCAAACGAAAACACGCCGCGCTGCTTGCTTGGACGCTGACGGACGAACAAGCTTATTTGAAAATAAAAAACGAATGCGACAACGTTATATACGAACTTTTCGATATATAAAGCAAAATAAAACTCTCGCTCCTACTTAATTAAAAGGTCGAAGCGAGAGTTTTTTGTTATCTACCGAATTTTTTCAACAACAATCTCTTCAAGTCGTCGTTAGAGAGTTCTTTTTTTCTTTTTTCTTTTGCGCGTTTATTCTGCCTTGCTTTCTTTCCGAATCGGATTTTTGATTTCCCGCAGCGATACCGTTCGGATTTTCGGTCGTTTTCATCGTCAACGAAATTTTCTTTTTCGCCGAGTCAACGCCCAAGACCTTAACTTTAACCACGTCGCCCACCTTCAAAACTTGCGAAGGATGCTTTATATAATCGCTTGAAATTTGCGAAATATGCACCAATCCGTCTTGATGAACGCCTATATCGACAAATACGCCGAAATCTATAACGTTTCTAACCGTGCCCGTGATTTCCATACCCTCTTTAAGGTCGTTCAAATCCATCAAGTCGCTCCTTAAAACGGGAGCGGGCAACGAGTCCCTTATATCTCTGCCGGGCTTTAAAAGTTCATCCGCTATGTCCTTTAGGGTAGGTTCGCCTATTCCGCATTCTTTCGCAACCGCGGCATAAGTTTTCTTTTCTATTTTTTCCTTTAAGTCGCCTATCTTTCCGTTTTCGACGTCTTGAAGAGTATATCCCAAACTGCCGAGCATTTTTTCCACGGCGGCATAATTTTCCGGATGAACGGCGGTATTATCCAAAACGAATCCGCCCGTTATCCTCAAAAAACCCGCGCATTGCAAAAAGGTCTTTTCGCCGAGTTTTTTCACTTTTAACAAATCCTTTCTGTCTTTGAACGCTTGCTTTTCTCTGTATTCGACAATCTGTTTTGCCGTCGCCTTGTTAAGTCCCGAAACAAAGGACAAAAGCGAAACGCTTGCGGTGTTCAAATCCACGCCTACGCTGTTAACGCAGTCTTCGACGACTCCGCCCAAAACTTCTTCCAAACGGTTTTCCGGCATATCGTGTTGATACTGCCCTACGCCGATTGATTTCACGTCTATTTTGATAAGTTCCGCCAAGGGATCTAAAAGCCTTCTCGCAATGGAAACAGCCGAGCGCAACGCTACGTCGAAATCAGGGAATTCGCTCGCTCCGAGTTTGCTTGCGCTGTAAACGGAAGCGCCGGCTTCGTTAACCACGGCGTA
>CAYQLN010000028.1:0-8024 GCA_964418455.1 uncultured Christensenella sp. | reverse complement strand
CAAAATCACACAGGCTTTACCGTGATTACCGTATGTTTTTATAAACGAGCAAGACAAGGCTCGCGAAGCGTTTTGGGTGAGATTGACCTTATCGGTCATCGAAGTCAAAACGCTAAGCAGTAACGCAGTATCGCGAAGTTTATAAAATCATACAGGCGTCGCCGAAAGAAAAAAAGCGATACCTTTCGTTAACCGCGATTTGATATAGTTCCAACAACCGCTCGCGAGTGGTAAGGCAAGAAACAAGCATAAGCAAGGTAGATTTCGGTAAGTGGAAGTTTGTTATCAACGCGTCGACGCATTTGAATTTATATGGAGGATATATAAAAATTTGCGTTTCGCCTTTTTGCGCTACGACTTTACCCGTTTCGTCGGTCGCGGATTCCAAAGTCCTCACGCTGGTAGTTCCCACCGCTATAATTCTTCTGCCCTCCGATTTCGCTTTGTTAATCGACTCGGCGGCTTGCTCGGTTACCTCGAAATATTCTTTATGCATATGATGCTCGGTTATATCTTCCGCTTTTACGGGGCGAAAAGTACCAAGCCCTACGTGCAACAGCACACGAACTATTTCCACGCCCTTGTTCGATATTTTTTCAAGCAACTCCGGCGTGAAGTGCAAGCCCGCCGTCGGCGCGGCGGCAGAGCCTTCGGTCTTTGCATAAACCGTTTGATAACGGTTTTTATCTTTTAATTTTTCCGTTATATAAGGCGGAAGAGGCATTTCGCCCACTCTCGACAAAACGTCCTCGAACACGCCTTTAAAGTCGAAACGGACTATTCTTCCTCCGCTTTCCTCTTCGTTACCCAGAACGGTAAGTTTTAATTCGTCGTTAACGATAAGTCGGGCGTTCGGCTTGGCTTTTTTCCCGGGTTTTACCAAAACTTCCCAATCGGTAAAATTTATTCGTTTCAACAAAAGCACTTCAACTTTCCCGCCGTGCTCGGTGAACGCGAACAATCTTGCAGGCAAAACCTTCGTGTCGTTTATGACCAAAACGTCGCCCTTTTTCAAATAGTCGACAACGTCGTAAAAACGTTTATGAGAAACGGTATCGGTTTTTCTGTCGAACACCAACAACCTCGAACTGTCTCTCGGAGTCGCGGGAGTTTGCGCTATAAGTTCTTCCGGTAAATAGTAGTCGAAATCACTCGTCTTCATTTTTTTCGTCCTTTAAATCGAGCGACGCGGAAAGTTGGCTCGATTTACTTAGCGGCATTTTTAATCCTATGTGCTCGTAACCTTTTTTGCAAAGCACTCTGCCGCGAGGCGTTCTTGCGATAAATCCTAACTGCAAAAGATAGGGTTCGTATACGTCTTCGATAGTATTCGCGTCTTCGTTTATCGTTGCGGAAAGCGTATCTAATCCGCACGGTCCGCCGTTAAACTTTTCCGCCATAGAGGTAAGTAATTTAACGTCTACCGCGTCTAACCCGTATTCGTCTATTTCGAGCATAGAAAGCGCGCGCTTAGCGTCGGAAATCAAAATCTTTTCGTGCCCCGAAACGATTGCGAAATCCCTGACTCTTCTTAAAAGTCGGTTTGCTATTCTCGGCGTGCCTCTGCTGCGCTTCGCAACTTCTTCCGCCGCACTCGGTTCTATTTCCGTGCCGAGTTTTTTTGCCGAACGTTCTATTATGTCCTTTAATTCTTCCACCGAATAGCACTCTAAACGACACACTATGCCGAACCTGTCGCGGAGCGGAGAAGATAACATTCCCGCTCTCGTAGTCGCGCCGACCAAAGTGAATTTAGGCAGCGGCAACTGCACGTTTTTAGCGGAAGGACCTTTGCCTAAAATAAAATCGAGTGTAAAATCTTCCATCGCGGGATAAAGAATTTCTTCCACGTTATGGTTGAGTCTGTGTATTTCGTCTATAAACAAAACGTCGTTTTCATTCAAATTCGTAAGAATTGCGGCAAGGTCGCCCGAACGTTCGATTGCCGGTCCGCTGGTTATTTTTATTTGCGAACCCATTTCGTTTGCTATTATGTGCGCGAGCGTTGTCTTTCCCAATCCCGCCGGTCCGTATAACAAAACGTGGTCGAGCGCGTCTTCGCGGAGTTTTGCTGCCTTTATGCAAACGGCAAGATTATCTTTCACCTTATCTTGCCCGACGTATCCTTCCATAGATTTCGGGCGCAAAACGTTTTCTACTTCCGTTTCCTGCTCTCCGATAGTTCTGTGAACCAATCTTTCCTCTTCCATCGTTCACCTACTTTATGTGCCTTAAAGCGTAAGACAAAACCTTTTCCACGGTTTCCATTCCGTTATTCTTCGCTTCTTTAACGACTTTAACGCTTTCGCTCTTACTAAATCCGAGCGACACGAGCGCTTCGACCGCCTGTTCTTCCGTTTCGCCGAGTGTTTCCGTCAACACGGTTTTTACCTCTCCCGTAGCATAATCCACTTCGTCTACTTTATCTTTCAGTTCGAGTATGATGCGTTCCGCAGTCTTTTTTCCCAAACCTTTTACGGTGCAAAGAGTTTTAACGTCGCCGCACGAAATGCATTTGATAAGGGAAGCGAGGTTCATACACGACAAAACGGCTATTCCCATTTTAGGGCCTACTCCGGATACGGAAACAAGCTTTAAAAACATAGATTTTTCTTCTTTGCTTATAAACCCGAAGAGGGCTATTTCGTCTTCTCTGACGGCGGTATAAATATACGCTTCTCCGAACCCGTTTTGTGCGAGAACCGCATATACGCTTGCCGAACAAGTCACTTCGTAACCGACGCCTCCGCAATCGATTATAACCGTTCCGTCGGCAAAATCAACAACCTTTCCTTTTAAATATCCTATCATTTTTTTACCTTTGCTATAACTTAAACAATCCGCTGAATTTATTCGTTTGCGCGTGCGCGAGCGCAACGGCAAGCGCGTCTGCCGCGTCGTCCGGCTTGGGGATTTTCGAAAGTTTCAAAAGCGTTTTTACCATCTGCTGAATTTGGTTTTTATCCGCTCTACCGTATCCCGTTAACGCTTGTTTTATTTGCAACGGGGTATATTCGAAAATCTTACCGCACGCTTTCTTCGCCGTTAACAACAGCACCCCCCTCGCGTGAGCCACCGCTATTCCCGTTTTAACGTTCTTTGCAAAAAACAATTCTTCGACCGCGATTTCTTCGGGATTGTATTTTTCTATGATTTGATTAACGCCCTTTTCCAAAAGTTCCAATCTTTCGGCAAGATTAAGTTCTTTCGGAGTTAGTACCACGCCGTAATCCACCGCTTCGGGAGGTCGTTTTTTATCGGTTGAAATAACCCCGTATCCGAGCGTTGCGATACCCGGGTCGAATCCTAAAATAATCATAAAATATATTTTACTTTAATTTCCGATAAAAGTCAATGAAAACGACAATATACTCAACTCTTAAAGCGCGCGTTAATATTTCGTTTCGTTTTTTATTTAAAAATAAAATAACGCCCCTTGCGAAAAAGGCGTTACTTTTATAGACGATTTATTTTAAACGTTAACGGAAAGACTCACCGACCCTTTTATTGCTTCTGCCATTTGCATTGCTTGCTCTTTGATTCTGTCTTGTTCGTATTGTTCGATTTGATTCATTAAAGTTCTTTTAAGCATATCTACGTTCTTTATTCCGTTAAAATGAAAAGAACCGGCGGCGGTATCTATATTTACCGTTCCGTAGTTGAATATTTTTCCCCCGAATCCGCTATTAACCGATGAACTTTGAACTTTATTAAGAGGCGCGTCAAGCGAACCCGTTTTTACAACGCCCACTTTGCCTATCACTCTTTTGTTCGTTATAGCAAGTTCGATATTGCAAAATTCAATCGTTACTTTTATAGCCTTAAAAAGCGGTATAAACAACAACCAAAAGAAAAGTATTCCCTTAATCCAAGCCATAACGACCGTTAACGGGTTTAACTTTGCTTTAAGCACGATTTTTTCATTCTTGTTTAAATTGTTTTCTACATACTTACTCATATTTTTCTCCTTTTTAACAGCAATTCGCTGTCAACAGACCTATAATACAGCAATTTGTTGTATTTTGTCAATAGAAACGGGAAAAAAATAAGATAAAAATGAAAATTTTTGCAAGCAAACTGAAAGAATTAAGAAAAGAAAAAGGTTTATCGCAACGACAGATGGCCGAAACGTTAAAAATAAGGCAACAGTCATACGCAAGATACGAAGCCGGGACTGCCGAGCCGAGTTACGAAATGCTTGTTCTTATAGCAAAATTTTTCGAAGTATCCGCCGATTTCCTTTTGGGAATGAGCGATTATTGATTTTTTGCAAAAGAAGCGGAAAAAGAACCGCGATGCGCATAGAATTTTTATTAAATACGTTATAACCTTAAAAACCCCTCGACCTTTTTATTCAAAGGTCGAGGGGTTTTGACGACTTCGATATTGTTTAGGAATTTTTATAAACGCCCGTGTTTGCGAAATAGAATTGATTTATTTCTATCTTAACGCTATACGTTTGGGTATAATCGCTTCCGTTAGAGGACAATCTCGAAACGGAAAAAACAACCGTATCGCCTATTTTAACTTGCGACATAACATCTTTAAACTCCTTAACGGAAGACACGGCGTGCGTTTCCCCGTTATTTTGATTGCTTTCTTTATATACGGTAACTCCGGTTATCACGTCGCCTTCTTTCATCCCTTTCTTTTCCGCTACGCTGTTTTCGTACACGGTATCTATCTCCGCGCCGGAAACGTTGCTCGAAGACACCACGAAACCTATCGTTTGTTTTCTACCGCTAACGTATCCGTAGTTTTCGAAATCGTTAAAAAGCGCGGTCGCGATGAGTTGCTTCGCTATATTGACAAATCCGTTGTCTATGCTGCCGTCGCTTGTCGAAACGCTATAAGGAATGGCAAAATTAAGACCTACGTATTCTTCGTCGCCGCTATTGGTTATTCCTATGAGGTCGCCCCATTCGTTAAACAACGCGCCGCCTGAACTTCCCGGGTGAGTGGTCATATCTATTTGATACAAAGTCATAACGCCGATATCGCCGACGAACGTTTCCCTGTCTATATAAGAAACGTAGCCCATCGAAAGAGTGCCCGGAAGAACGCCCGAAGGATTGCCTATCGCAAAAACCGTTTCTCCGTAACTAACGGTTCTTCCGTCTTTTATGAATTTAGCGGTTACAATATCTTTCGAGGTAATTTTACTGCCGCTTATGTCGAGTTTCAAAACCGCTATATCGCTCGTTTCGTCGCCGCCGACAAGCGTTACTTTTTTGTTTGCGACGTCTTGTTTTTTGCCTCCGATAACTCCGCTGAAAACGTAATCCGCGTTGTCGTATCTGAAATCCTTATCGGGTATTAAAACGGTTACCGTTCCGCCGTTTATCATCATGTGATGGCAAGTTATTATATAGAAAACGTTTTCGTCGCTCATTTTATCGTCTACGTCTATTATAACGCCCGAACCGCTGTATTGTTCGTTTGCCGTTTCCACGACGAGCGCGACGCAACTTCTTTTAACGGATTCTATCGACGAATATACGTTCTGAACCCCGCTTACGTTTTGATTAAACGCTATACTTTCGGCAAGCGAGCGCGAATCGGGCAAGTTAACGGGAGCGATTATTTCGCTGCCGTTCGTTTCGTTTCCGTTATCCGACAAGCCTCCGCCGTTCGTTCCGCCCGCGCCGAAATCGTGGCAAGCGGTAAGTGATAAACAGGTTATAATTATTAGAATGAACGAAATAAATTTCGTTACCGACTTCTTCATATTCGCTTTTCTCCTATGAGATAATTATACCGTGGTTTTCTTAAAGTATTCTTGAATAGAAAAAATATCACGCTTTTAAAAAACCGAAGAGCGTTTTACGTTAACGCCCTTCGAATCCCTTATTTTCGGTTCGTTACTGCCGAAACGCAAGGGTATTAAAACGGCAGTAACTTTTTTGACAGACCGATGAATAAACGATTTATCTTTACCGCCGAACGCTTTTAGCATGGGCAATAAATTTCTTTTTATTCTTCCTCTTCTTCGGGAAGGTCTACGTTATGATAAACGTTTTGCACGTCGTCTAAATCTTCGAGCGCATCTACCAATCTTTGGAATTTTTTAAGTTCTTCGCCCTCTAACGTTATCATATTTTGAGAAACCATTTTGATTTCCGCTTCGAAAAAATGAAGATTTTTATCTTCCAAATATTTTCTCACGTTAGAAAACTCCGCAACCGACGTGCGAACGACAAACGCGTCGTCTTCGGTTACCACGTCGTCTGCGCCGGCGTCGAGCGCGTATTCCATAAGCGTATCTTCGTCAAGGTCGGGAGTCCTTTCCACTATTATTTCTCCGATAGTGGTAAAAGTAAAAGAAACGCAACCCGCATTGCCCAAACTTCCGCCGTGCTTTCTCATCGCCGTTCTTACGTAGTCTACCGTTCTGTTTTTATTGTCTGTAAGAGCCTTTATGATAACCGCGCTGCCCGAAGGTCCGTATCCTTCATAGGTCAATTCTTCGTAGTTATCGCTCGAAAGTTCGCCCGCCGCTTTGGCTATACAACGCTTAATGTTGTCGTTAGGCATATTGACGGATCTTGCTTTTGCAATAGCGTCGGCAAGTTTGGAGTTGGTAGCGGGATCGGGATTGCTTTTTGCCGCAACCGCTATTTCTCTGCCGACCTTTGTGAATATTTTTCCGCGAACCGCGTCTGTTTTCGCTTTTTTTACGGCGATGTTCGCCGCGTGGCTATGTCCTGACATAGATTTTCTCCTTTAATATCTCATTTTCCAATCGCACGCCGAATCCGCACGCGATTTTTTGCGACCGAAACGGGAATTTTCCCGTTATCGGTTTCTTATTTTCTCTTTCAAAGCATACATAAGTATGCCTGCCGAAACGGCGGCGTTTAAACTTTCCATACCGCCTTGCATAGGGATACTCACCGAATACTCGGCTGCGTTTCGCACTTGTTCGCTTATTCCCGAACCCTCGTTGCCTATCGCAAGACAAAACTCTTTCGGAGGATTAAACCCGAAAACGTTTTCTCCGAACATATCCGCTATCACTATCGGCTTGTCTATTTTTTTAATCTCTTCGCGAGATATTTCGATAACGTTCACACCCAACGCTCCGCCCATGCTCGCCCTGACCGCTTTCGGCGAAAACGGGTCGGCAACGCCTTCGGTTACGAATACGTTTTTATATCCGGAAGCAAGCGCGGTTCTGAGTATCGCTCCCACGTTGGAAGGGTCGGCAACGCCGTCTAATAAAACAGCGGCGCCATCGCCGGCGGGTTTTTTGTTCGGCTTATGTAAAACCGCCAAAATTCCTTGCGGAGTAACCTCCCTCGCAACGCTTTTAAACACTTCGTCCGATACTTCCGCAACGCCCCTACCGTTCGAATCAAACTTGACGGAAGCCAAAAGTTCGGCATATTTATCCGTTTTTTCGCCCACTATGACCGAGTGAAAAACACAACCGAAATCAATCGCCGTTTTAACGAGTTTTTCGCCCGTGACGATGAAAAGCCCCGTTTGGTCGCGATTTTTTTTATCGTGAAGAGAACGAACGTATTTTATATAGTCGTTGGAAACAGAAGTTATCATAATGCAAATAAAGCCTACCGAAATCGAGTTTAGTAGGCTTTAACCGTTTTATATTTATTTTAAGTTTGCTTTCGCTTTTTCAGCCAAAGCGGCGAAACCTGCCGCGTCGTTAACGGCGATATCCGCAAGAACCTTTCTGTTGAGGTTGATGCCCGCGTTCTTCAAACCGAACATAAACTTGCTGTAAGAAAGACCGCTGAGTCTTGCCGCAGCGTTAATTCTTTGAATCCATAAAGACCTGAAATCGCGTTTTTTAGCCTTTCTGCCGATATACGCATATTTTTGCGCTTTCATAACGGCTTCGCGCGCTACTCTGTATCTTTTGCTTCTGCCGCCCCAATATCCTTTTGCGAGTTTTAATATTTTTCTACGCTTTTTAACAGCGTTTACTGCTCTTTTAATACGCATGATGTTATTCTCCTTTTACCGTTTATTTGTTGTAAATCAACGTTTGAATAGTTTTTTGC
>CAYQLN010000027.1:0-8784 GCA_964418455.1 uncultured Christensenella sp. | reverse complement strand
AACCGTAACCATTCCTCACTTCAACTTGGCTGTTCCCACCGAATTGCCCGGCGTTGACACTAATATATTAGACCCCAGAAATACTTATGCAGACAAGTCCGTTTGGGAAAACAAAGCGAAAGACCTTGCAGGCAGATTCGTTAAGAACTTTGAAAAGTATACCGGCAACGAAGCGGGTAAAAACCTTGTAAAAGCAGGACCTAAGGCTTAACGAACGGCGTTTTCGCTACGAAAAACAATCGCGGACCCGATTTCTAAAACGAAAGTTTTCAAAATAAAGCGATAAAAGAAAATAAATCGCGGGCGCGCCGACTTGTTGATCGTTAATAAAAAATTTGCGATTATAAAAGGCTAACGAATTTTCGTTAGCCTTTTGCTTTTGCGCTATTTAATGCGAATTATCGGAAAAATCTTTCGAAAAGAAAACAAAAAAGGGGATGCTGCTCCTAAAAGCCTGCGCGCGTTTGCGCGTGCGTTTCCGCTTTTGTTAAAAACTACACGCCGCGATATATTATCGCGGCGTGTAAATTCAAATGCTTAAAGAGCGTTGCATTTAGTTTAATTTCATCAAATACTTATTGAAATTAGTTATTATTTTCCGTTTCGGCAGTTTGCTCTTCTTCTGTTTTAACGTCGTCGTTTGCGGTTTTTTCCGCATTTTCTTCGTCGGTTATAACTAATTCGTCTTCCATCTCTTTGCCTGCGTTAGGGTCTATTTTAAGGGCTTTGGAAACGTTCTTTTTAATCTTTCTCCAAACAACGATGGCGGATGCGCCGATGGCTAATACAATCGCCGTGATTGCGGATACGAGGGCCGTTGTAGCGGCAGGGTCAATGTAGAGTAAATTCATATTTTTCTCCTTTGTTTTTATTTATCCTTTATATTTTTTCTTTTTTCGACAATGGAATTTAAAACGTATTTCGCGCCCGCTTGCGCCGCGGTTCCGTGATTAAACGTAAACGTTTTAAAATACTCGTTAATGACTTTTTTATATTCTTCCGATTTTTCGAAAAGTTCTTTAACGGTTTGATCTACATTTGCAACCTGTTCTTTTTCGATAGATTTGCCGAGTATATCTCTTATCTTGATTTCCTCTGGAACAATGTCGATTTTTTTCCAATTTTGATTGCAAACTTTCGGTTTGGTATTTATAAATATGGCGGGTCTTTGTGTGGCAAAGCAATATTCCGCCGCAATGCCCGACCAGTCCGTTATTAAAAGGTCCGCGCTGTATGTGGATTTGTTCGTAGAAAAATCCAATTCGAAAATCAATTTATTTTCGTCGTAATCTTTATACTTGTTTACCAACTCGTTTAATCTGTAACCGAATCGTTTAACGTATTCGGGGTGCGGGCGAACGGTTATGCGGTAGTCGTCGCAATATAGTTTTTCGATCAGCCCGTCGATACACGAATCGAGAACGTTGTCTTCTTGCCAGCTCGGCGCGATTAAAATATCTTTCACGGAGTCCGATTTCTTTGTTAGGTTTTCCGCTTTGCCTTTTTCCACCAACTCGTCGAGTAGCGGAAATCCGAATTCGACGAGCGTTTTCGGTTTTAATCCGTAAACTTTTTCCGTTTCGCGCGTTTCCTTCAAGAAATGCGGACTTGCGCACAATATAGTGTCGAATGCGTCGAACGCGCCTTCGTTAAATCCCATATGCGCGCTCATCGTGTCGTGAGGGACGTATATGTATTCGATGTCTTTTTTTATAAACGAACGTTTCAGGTAATATTTATCGAGATCGGGAGTGGTCATTAAGAACACGTCCGTTTCGACGAGCATCATAAGAACCGCCGTCTTTTTAAGGCTTATGTAATAGGGTTTTAATCTCGGCTCGGTTTCCGCAACCTTAAACACGACGTCGTTATAGTCGTTGGTAACGTAGTGGATAACGACGTTCGAGCGTTTCAGCATTTCTTCGATTAAATCTTTATAATACCTATAAAATCCGCTTTTCTCGCTGTAAAAAACAACGTGTTTGTTCGCAACGTGCTTAAACGCTTTGTAATCTTGGCGTTCTTTCTTTTTCATTTCTTTGTAAAGCGGGTCTTTTTTGTCTATTTTTCCGAACGCTTTGGATTCCGATAACGCTTTTCTGCTCGCTTCGAGCGCTTCGTAGTCCACGTATTTTTTAGGGTCTATCGCCACGTTAAGCAAATACATTTGCGCGATGGATAGCAAATTGGAAGCGATCCAATAAAGAGCGATTCCCGACGGAACGAAAATTCCCAAATACAACGAGAGCGCGACGCTTATCGCCATAATTCCGTATTGATTCAGTTTGCTTTGCTCGTGTTGCAAAACGTTCGAAAGATTTTGCGTCCAGCACATAAAGAAAGAAGACAACCCCGCCGCCAACGGCACCAAAGTATAAAGTCCCCAAACTTCGGAAGGGAAGGTGGAGAGGTTCATTCCCAAAAAACGCAATTTAAAAGCGTTAACGCTCGCGATAACGCTTACGAGCGTTTCTGACGAAACGCCCGTAATTATACTTGCGGACGTTATAGAACCGTTCTGAATAGCCTCCATTATAAGAAGTTGGCAGGAAGAATCCTCCGTGTCGAGTTTCAAAAATTGCGCCATTGCGGTTATCGTTTCTTCGCTTATTCCGAAAAGATAATTCATCGGGTGATAGATAATATATACCACCGCGAGCAAAAGGAACACCTGCAACAATAGCGGAATAACCGAAAGCATCGGGTGATACTTTTCGCGTTTGAAAAGTTTCGTCTGTTCTTCCGCTATCATATCCATATTCCCGGCGTATTTCGCTTTAAGAAAGTTGATTTCCGGTTGGATTTTAACCATTAAAATGGAGTTTTTTTGTATCCAAATCGAAATAGGCAATAAAACGAATTTCGTCGCGAGGGTAAAAAGTATAATGGCCAATCCGTAGTTGCCAACTAATTGCCAGCACCACTTCATAAGATAACCGAGCGGCACGCAAACGTAGTAAATAAGAGTATCCATAAAATTTTTCCTTAAAGTAAATCAATCCATAATGAATTTATTGTAGCAATTATGTTTGACGAGTTTCCAATTATTAAAGTCGTTTCCCGCGCCGTTTATTTCGTATATATACTCGTCGGTGGGCGTGGTGTAGGAGTGCCAAGTATAAAATCTTTTAACGTTTTCCGTTTCTTCTATATCGAACAGTGTTCTTGCGGAAGAGGTCGGTGCGGTTATTCCCGCGTCTTTCAGAATTGTGGGCCAAACGTTGTCGTGGCAAACTTGCGCGTGGCTTTGTTTTAACGTTTCTCCGCTTTTTCCCGAAGGTTTATAAAAAAGCGCGGTAAGAGTATAGTCGTGCATTTCTCCGCGGTCGTTGGCAGGTTTGCCGTGGTCGCCCGTTATTATTATGGTGGAATTTTCGTATAAGCCTCTTTGTTTCAATTCGCTTATGAATTTTCCGATGATTTTGAAACTGTTTTTAAGCGAAATATTGTCGTTTTGTCTCTCTTTTTTCGTCGGAGTTTCCCAATTTTCGTCGTAATCCACGCCGTGCATACCTTCGATATGGATAAAACTGAAACGTTTTTGTTCGGTTTCCGTCCAAGCGTTTTCGTTAATATAATCCCAAAACTTTTTCATGTCGGTTGTGTATTGAGAGTTCCCGTCAACGCTTTTGCATACTATATAATTGTTGCAAGTTGCGGAATTAACGTTTGCCACGGTAGGCTTTAACACGTAGGGGAAACATCTGAAAAGAGCGATTTGGACCATAGCGAGCGGAAGCAAAGGTTTGTTTGTGACCTCATAATCCGCGGCTACCTCGGTGTTGGCTACGCTGCTCGGCAAACGCGAAGCGTCGGTATACGCATAAAATGGCACTGTATATAAGTTGATTTTATAACCGTTTTCCGCAAGCGCGTTAATCGTGTCGTTTTCGTTGTAAAGCCCGTTGAGAAAATCTTCTCTCGTTAAAGAGGAATCGTATTTTTTATTCGTTATAAGATTGCTGACGCCCGGATAAGTATGTCCGTAACAGGAAATATTATCGTTAAAAGCGGTAAACCCGTCCAGCATTTCATAAACTTCGGGGCTTTTTTGGTAGCCTTCTTCGGCATAAACTTGGTCGAAACGGTCTACGCAAAAGTAATAGATGTTGTTTGCGGAGGAAATTTCGGTAAGCCCCTTGGTAGTTAAAATGCCGTGAGAAGCCCCTTCTTCCGCGGAAACGCGTTGGGAATCGAACACCCCTTCCGTAGAAACCGCGATGATAACCGAAGGCACGAGTTGCGTTACGGAAATTACTATGGCGAGTATAACGCCCACCGAACTTATAATTCCGTATTTATCTTTAACGACGGCAAGGATTACCGCCGCGGCGATAATGCCTATCCAGAAAACGAGATTTAAAACTTTTTTCCAAACGGGGGTGACGGAAGTCGCTAAATTATCTCCCGCCAGCGATTCTCCTTTTCCGAGGAAAGTTCCCTGAATAAACAGCGCGGTAGATAGTGCCAAAATAACCGCGCAGACGATTCTGTATGCCTTTTCCGGCAGGAAAACGATCGCAAAAAAAATCACTGTCGTGCAAAGCAAGGCAAACAGCAATAAAAAGGGCATAATATCCGAAGCGGAAAAAAGAAATTCTTCCAAATTATTTCCGAATATTTCAAACGGAATGGTAATAACAAGTATAAGGGGCAACAAAAAAGCCACTAAAAGTGACGGCAATATTCTTTGTATCGTTCTTTGCCTGAAAGACTTGGTTTTTTCCTCACTCATCGTTTCTTCCTCAACGTAAAACTCTTTGTTTGTTCGTTTGTTTTTCGTAACGGAAAGAGTATATCAAATAACCGTGATTTTGGCAAGTATTTTAAACAATATCGTAAACATATTATATAAGCGCGCGATGATTTCGGGCGGATAAAGTTAAATATAAAGTTAAATAGATATTGACAAAAGGTAAAAACAATAGTAAAATAAAATTTAGAACGGAATAAGGGTGTAAAAGGAGAAGTTATGTCGGAAAAATTCAATAATAACGACGCAAGCGCGGAAAAATCGTTTGAGTTGCTTTTGAAAAACGCCGAGGAAGGCAACGAGTCCGCGATGAGGGCTGTCGCTATTGTGTACGACGAGGGGCTTGCGGGAAAGTCTCCCGATAAGGCGCGCGCGTTTTATTGGTGGAAGAAACTTGCCGAAACGGGCGACGCGGAAGGTCAGTTTATTACGGGTAGACGCTATTTCAAAGGCTTAGGCACGGAAAAGAACATAGGGATTTCCACGACGTATATCAAAGCCGCGGCTAATCAGGGTTATGAACCGGCGATGCAGTTTATCGAAAAAGCAAAACGTGCGAAAGAAAAACTCTCCGCCATTCAAAACGATTTGAATAAAGCGGAAATTCAGCCGACGGCGGAACCCGAAAATCACTTCGAAACAAACAAAAAATCAAACGTTTTGCAAAAAGAAGCGAATAAAGAAGTTATAAAAACGTCAGAAGAAGAAAAAGCCGTTCGTAAAACGGATAAAATAGAAAGAGAGTTGTCCGAACAGGCGGTCAAAGAACCTCCGCAAAAAGAGCAAAAGGAAAAAGTGCCGTCGGAAAAATCCGATAAAAAACGCGCTTCGGAAGATAAAACCGTCGGCGCGACGGCGCAACAGGTAATAAAAGAGCCTCCCAAGGAAAAGGAAGAAACGAAAATAGAGGTTCGCGAGCAAAAACTCGATAAAGAAATAGTTTTGCCCGTCAAGCCCGATTCCGAAGCGACCGATAAGAAGAATAATCTATCCGTGCCTGCGGAAGAGTTTAAAGCGGATTTAGATTATATCGGCTTAAAAACAGAAGGTTATATAGACGGAAAAGCGCTTGCCGCGGAAGAAGAATATTTCTTTGCGGAGTTTTCCATAGTAAAAGAAAAGGCGGAGTCGCACGACGCAAAAGCGGAAAAGACTCTCGGCGATTTTTATGCGAACGGAGTTTTTATTCCCTTCGACGAAGAAAAAGCGACCTATTGGTATAACCGCGCGATAAAAGACGGAAATCCCGAAGGGCATATAGGCTTGTGTTTTTTTGGCGCGCCGGAAGTTTTGTTAAGAAAAGAGAATTATACAAAGTTTATTTTTAACGAACTCACCGCGGCGGCGGAAGCGGGCGTGAAGAACAAAGAATTATTATACAAAATCACTAATTTGGGGCATTTGAACGCAGAAGCCGCAGAAGATATAATTCGTGTGGGAGATCCGTATTTATGCGCCGTAGCCGCGCTTTATTCGGGCGAAAATACCGAGTATATGATGAAATATTATCAAGAAGCGGCGAAAAAGATTTTGCACTTAAATAAATTCTTAACGCGCCTTAAAGAAGTCAACTTCGGCGATTTATATAAAGACGCGATAAAGGACTTAACGGAAACGGCGCAAAAAGGTTGCGTCGAGTCGATGGAATCGCTCGGTTTCCTTTATTTGGAGGGAGAAAAAGGTCTTAAAAAGGATTATTACAAAGCGGTTAATTGGCTCAGGCTTGCGGCTAAATACGGTTCCGTAAACGCCAATAAAAAACTCATTGAAATTTTTTGCGGCGGGGAATATTGTTCTCCTAACGGCGAAGAAGCGGCGAAATGTTTGTTTAAGGCGGCTGAACTCGGCGACGAAGAATGTAAAGTAATCTTAGAACAGTTAAAAATTAAAGAACAGGAAGCAAAATAAATAATTAAAATAAAAGAACCGAACTCGCTCAACATAGCGCGTTCGGTTCTTTTTTTGTAAACAAAAACCCATAGATAGTGCGACGCGGCTCCTTTAAGCGTTTAACTTCCGCGGTGTGTTTCAAATGTCGGCGGATGTTTATTACGTAAAAAAAATCCGCAAACCCGAAAAAGGTTTGCGGATAAAATCGTTTTGTTTGTTCGCGTTAGTTTCTGAACGTAGCGAAAGAGCCTGCGAGCAAAAGCGTCCCCGCGGAGGCAACCGCCGAGTATAACAAAACCTCGCTAACGATAAACATAACGTATTCTGCGGATTCGTTTAGAACGGAAGTAACTATATCGGTGTATTTATCGACAATCGTCAACGCGATCGCTATAACGAGAACCGCAACGGCGAGTATAGCCAATTTAACGAAGAACCGCGAAAAGAATTCCGCAAAACGCGAACCGTTTTCTTTTACGTGCGCTTTATATCTCGCGCCGTTGATAATACATATTAAAATCAACGCTCCGAAACTTATGCCCAAAGCGTAAAGAACTATGTTCATATAAGTTTCGAATTCGCATATAGTGCTTGCGAGCGAGCCTTCCGCAATCAATTCGGGCAACTTATTAGATATTACGATACAGCCTTCTAACGTTATGAAAGCGCAAAGCGAAATTAAAAAAGCAATCAATAAAAACCATTGCAATATTTTTATAAAGAGGGGTTTCGATTGGTCGTATTTTCTTGTTTTGCGCATTAAATAATAAATAATCCATACCGCCGTAACCGAAAGCAGAACCAACGCGAGGACGACAACCCAAACGAATTTGCCGAAAGTAACGTTTATTTTTTTCGTCAAACTCGGAATAAACAAAATAACGGACGCCGCCGTCGAAAGCAAAGTCAAAACGAAAACGAACCAAAATAAAAATTTACCGAACCCGCTGTTCGCAGGGAACTTGAAAGGCAAGGTTCCTTTTTTATTTTTTTTCGATTCCGCCCCGCTTACCTGAACGGGATTTTTTACCGCGAGGTAAACGTTTGCGCCGCAAACTTTGCATTTGGCTTCTACCGCGCTATCCGGTTGAACGCCCAAAGAACTTCCGCAAATCGGGCAAAAAACTTCTTTTTCCATAATTTTCTCCCCAAATAAAATTTTGTAAACAGTAAATTAAGTATCTCTACGAATCATTTTAACACACTTTTTTCCGTTTATCAATAGCAAATATTAAAAAAACGCGTTACTTTTGATGCAATCGTTTGACAACTTTGTTTAACGGTTGTATTTTTTAAACAAGTTGTATTTAAATCTTTATTCAATAAAATAAATGTAGCATAATAATAAAAATGCGCCGAGCAACGTAATAATACCTGTTAAAGACCAACTTGTCGCAATTTTATTAAATGTTAAGGAGCGAATATATGCAAACTCTAACAATAATACTCATCATAGACGCGGTTTTGCTTGTAGGATTATTTGCTTTTATGGTGGGAAGAAGCGTAATAGTAAGCAAACGCGAAAAGAATACCGTTAAAGGAGAAACTCGCAGTCCCGACGACGTGGTGCTTTCGCTCAACGGAATAGTCAAAGTTTACGGCGAAGGCGACAATAAAGTCAAAGCGTTAAAAGGCATAGACCTTGCTTTCCGTCGCAGCGAGTTCGTTTCCGTGCTCGGTCCTTCGGGTTGCGGAAAAACGACGATGCTTAATATCGTCGGCGGATTGGATCATTATACGGAAGGCGATTTAATAATAAACGGAACGTCTACGAAAGAATATAAAGACCGAGATTGGGATACTTATCGAAATCATTCGGTCGGTTTTGTGTTTCAATCGTATAATCTCATTCCGCATCAAACGGTTTTGCAAAACGTAGAACTCGCCTTAACGTTTTCGGGAGTAGATAAATCTCAACGTAAAAAACGCGTTATAAGCGCATTGGAAAAGGTCGGTTTAAAAGACCAAATACATAAAAAGCCGAACCAACTTTCCGGCGGACAAATGCAAAGGGTGGCGATAGCGCGCGCCCTCGTAAACGACCCCGAAATAATCCTTGCCGACGAACCTACCGGCGCGCTCGACAGCGAAACGAGCGTTCAGGTAATGGAACTTTTAAAAGAAGTTTCCAAAGAACGTTT
>CAYQLN010000026.1:0-9249 GCA_964418455.1 uncultured Christensenella sp. | reverse complement strand
AGAGTTTTGAATTTGTTCATCGCTTCTTTTTTGAAACGGATAATAAGGTATGCCGTGAGCAAAATCGCTGCGACGGCGAGGGTTAGGTAAAGAGCGAAACTTTGCAATAGCGAATATGCGGATTTCAAACCGTCTTTACCGAGAGAGTAAATAAGTTCCTTCATAAAACACTCCTTTTATTCGCTATAAACGACGAAAAAAACGCCCCCGAATGGGAGCGCGTATCGACTAAAACTTTATTGCGTTATCCTTCAAGCATTATCTTGCGGATTCAAATGGTATAATCTCAGCCTTGCGGCACCCATAGCGAATATTTAATTTTGATGGTTCGATACTACCACTATAAGTTAGTTGCGTCCAGCGTTTTTTTGTGGTAAAATAAAAAAACTTTCACGGAAGGAGAAAAAATATGTTCAAATTTTTCGGATATCTTAGCAGAATGAAATATATAAAACGTTGGTCGCTTATGCGTTCTCTTCGCGAAGAAAACATAATGGAACACAGTCAACAAGTTGCGGTAATCGCGCACGCCCTCGCGCTTATCAACGTTAAAATATTCGGCGGAGACGCCAACGTCGCGGAAACGGTTTTAATAGCGCAGTATCACGAGGTGGGAGAGGTTATAACCGGCGATTTGCCGACTCCCATAAAATACTTTAATCCCGAAATAAAAACCGCTTATAAAGACCTTGAAAACCGTGCGTGCGAACGCATTTTGAATATGCTTCCCGAAACGCTTAAAGGCGAATACGAAAGGTACGTTTTGCCCGATAAAAACAGTTTGGAAGCGAAACTCGTTAAGTATGCCGATAAACTCGCCGCCTATTTAAAATGCGCGGAAGAACTCAAACTCGGCAATTCGGAATTCAAAAAAGCGAAAGCGTCCATCGAAAAGGAACTTAAAAATTATAAAAGCAGAGAGGTAGATTATTACCTTAAAGAGTTTGCGCCCGCATACGAACTTTCTCTCGACGAATTGGATTGAATTAACGGAATGCTTTTTAATCGTTAAATATACGTAAACGCGGGCTCGCCGAACAAAGGCGAGCCCGCGTTTACATTATAAATTAAAGGATTGTGTGTTTTTTTATTCTTCCGAAACGGGCGGTTGAGGATCGGTTTTTTTGCGGTTTTTAATTTTTTCCGCGATTTTGTCGATCGTTTTGTTTTCAATCAATTTATTCAATATTAAAAGAAGTATTCCGGAAATCAAAAACGCAAACGCCGCCGACGACGCGAAGGAAAAAGAGGGATAGGCCTTTTTCCATAAATCCAATTCTTTAAGGATATACGGCAAAGCGTAGTTGACGAACAACAATACGGAGCCGGCGACTATCTGCAAAACGGGAATCGATTTGCCCGTATAGTAGTTCTTCTTTTTGTTAAACGACTCGAACGTATAGGTGTATTTGTTTATCAATATGTCGTAAGATATATCGTTTAACGGTAAAGCAAAGTTTTTTAACGAGCGGATGAACGAAGCGGAAGCCGCTATTAAAGGAAACGGCATGATAAACAGAATAATAAAAATAATAGTCGTCGGTTCTTGGTCGCCCAAAAGCGCGAAAACGTTTTCTAAATATTCGAAGAAAAATTTCGCCGTAAGGGAAAGGAAACCGTTTTCGTTAAGGAGAAATCCCTCGCTCTCTGCGAGAACGGAAAAATCATACGTTTTCTTTTTCGAAACGAAAGAAAAGATAGGCGTTTTGAAAACCAGAATCAAAATTATCGAAGATAAAACGAATTTTGCCAAATTATCTATAACGTTATTTAAATTCGGTCTGAAAAGAGGATTTATCAAATGGAAAACCGCCGACATTATTAAGCCTATCAACGAAAGGGAAACGAGCGCCGTAAAATAGGTCGAGGGGAAGGCTATCGTGGAAGGCAGCAAAAGCATAAAATACGCTTGCACGTTTTCGCCGTGGGCGAACATAAATAAAAAACAAACAAAAATCAAAGAGCAAATGAAAAACAATTTGATAACGGTTAAAAAACTTTTGATTATTCTAAAACAGGAAAGATATTTTTCTTTCTTTATCGCCGTTAAAAAGATAACGTATTTTATGATAAAAATAACGGAATAAACGGCGAATACTATAATGAAAGAACAAGTTACGAGGTAGAACAAGAAAAACTTGAAATCCGATTCTAAAATGCTGAAACCCGATACTACGTATTTAATAGCCGTTATAACCAAATTTTGTTTAGCGGTCGAGCCGTCCGCCGCTTGAAAAATAGGCAACAACGACGTTATCACGAATATCGCGCCCGTAACTACGCAATATATAAAAGGTATTAAAAATAGTTTGGACTGCTTTTCCGCTTGATTGTTTATATAATCGTTTTTTTCGATGTCTGTCGATTGATACATTTCGTTTTCTCCTTAAATCATTCGTTTGTTTGCTCGCCGTTCCAAAGTTCGGTAACTTCGTCAGGCACTTCGATTTTAGTATTGTTTACGTAATTATATTTTATCGTTCCGCCACAAGTTATTTCGCTTTCGATTTTTGGAAACGAAGCGGTTAAAGAAAAGTTTAATTTCGGCGTCGCGGGATTTGTTAAATCTATGGTCGCGGAACAACTCGTTATTTCGTGTTCGTAATTTTTCCAACTAAAATACGTCGAAGAGTCGTAGTCGCCGAACCAAGAGGCAAACGCGTTTTCTTTCGTCGCTTTTTCGCCGTTTAAAATATAAAGATTGCCGTTTTTCGTGTAGTTTTCTTCGCCTTCGTTAAAATATTTTAATATTTCTATATCGAAAAAGTGTTTTGTGATTTCAAGATAATTTTCTACGACGGTAGCAGAAAAATCAAAGCCTATGTCTTTAAATTGTTCGTCGTATTTTTTTAGTCCGAAATCGGTCCACGCGTTTGTGCTTAAAGAAAAATACGTATAGGGATTCGTTCCCGTTATTTTGCCCGCTATGTCGTTTGTGTTTGCGTCTACGATAACCTCTTCGCATCGGTCTTCGAAAATTTCTTTAAGATAATACAACCCGCCCGATTGCGCGAAGTATCCCGAAACGCTAATTGAGGAAACGTCGTATAGTTCCGCGCCGTAAGTGGTGATATATCGCCCGTTATACGGATATTGAGAATAAACGTAAGTAGAGGACGTCGTAATGTCGTAGTCGAACTCGTAAAGGTCCAATTCGAAGTCCATCGAATAATAATCCCAATAACTTTCGTTTGAAGAATTATATGAATAATCCGCCCTCGAAGTAAGTGAGGATAAATTCAAAAATTCGTAATTTTCTCCGTCGCCCTCTTTTGCCAAGCTGCTTTTAACCGCGTTTTGACAACTCGATATAAAAATCGTAGCGACTATAATCAAAGCAAGCAACACCGAAACGATTATTATAAATTTCGGTTTTATTTTGATTTTTCCTTTTGACATAAACCGTTTTTCCTCCAAGAAGATTTCTTCTTATTTTTTTACATTATTTTACAAGAAGAATTCTTCTCTGTCAAGCGTTTCAAGTAGATTTCTTCTAAAATCGTTTTTGTTATGATAAATAAAAACATAAAAGAATTAAGGGTAGAAAAGGGCTTATCGCAAAGCACTCTTGCGAAAAAAATAGGGGTTAGTCAAAAGGCGATAGATTATTGGGAGCGCGGGATAAACGAGCCGAAAGCCTCTTATATAATAAAACTTGCCGATTTTTTTGACGTGTCCGCCGATTTTCTTTTAGGAAGAAAGAATTATTGAACGTTCGGAAAGGTTTTGTGCAATTTAAACAAAAGCGTAAAAACTTTTTAAATAAAAATGCCTATTGCAAATATGCGGGTCGTGTTGTAAAATATATAGGAAAATTAAAAGGGCTTTCGTGCCCGTTATAGGGAGAAATTATATGGCAAGTGTAGTTCTTAAAAACATCTACAAAGTTTACCCCAACAACGTTACGGCGGTAACCGATTTTAACCTCGATATCAAAGATAAAGAATTTATCGTTTTCGTAGGTCCTTCGGGTTGCGGTAAATCCACCACGCTTCGTATGATTGCGGGGCTTGAAGAAATTTCGGCAGGCGAATTGTGGATCGACGGCAATTTGGTTAACGACGTTGCTCCTAAGGACAGAGATATAGCGATGGTTTTCCAAAGTTACGCTCTTTATCCTCACATGACCGTTTACGAAAACATGGCGTTCGCGTTAAAACTCCGCAGATTCCCGAAATCGGAAATCGACGCGAGGGTTAGAGAAGCGGCAAGAATTTTGGGACTCGAAACCTATCTTTCCAGAAAGCCGAAGGCGTTATCCGGCGGACAAAGACAACGTGTCGCGTTAGGGCGCGCAATCGTTCGCGAACCGAAAGTATTCCTTCTCGACGAACCTCTTTCCAACCTCGACGCGAAACTTCGTTCGCAAATGAGAACGGAAATAACCAAACTTCACAACCGTCTTGCAACCACCTTTATATACGTTACTCACGACCAAGTCGAAGCAATGACCATGGGAACGCGTATCGTAGTTATGAAAGACGGATTTATGCAACAAGTCGATACTCCCGTAAATCTTTACGATTACCCCGTTAACCAATTCGTTGCGGGCTTTATAGGAACTCCTCAAATGAACTTCTTCCCTGCTAAACTCACGGGAACGAAGGACAAGGTTATGGTGGAATTCGGTTTGGAAAAAGTTCAACTTCCCAAAGAAAAAGTAGAACTCATTTGCGGATTGGAAAAATACCTCAACACCGGAAAAGAAGTTATTTTCGGTATTCGTCCGGAAGATTTGCACGACGACAAGATTTGGCTTAACAACAAAAACTGCCCGAATATAGACGTTAAAATCGACGTTGTGGAAGCGTTGGGACCCGAAACTTTGATTTACGGTAAATTAAGAACGGACGGTAAAGAAGACGATACTATCGTAGACGTTAAGTCCGGCGTAACCGCAAAAGTAGGTTCTCGTTCGACCACTAAGGCGGGCGATACCGTTAAAATCGCACTCGATATAATACACTGCCATTTGTTCGATAAAGAAAACGAAATCACGTTGCTTGCACGCAGCAAAGAAGACAAAGCGGTTATCGAAGCGATGCAAAATACTTATGAAAAAGAAACCGCCGCTAACCCGAACGTATTCGAAGTCAAAGAGGACGCAAAGGTTGCGGAAACCGGAAAAAAAGGCAAAAAGAAAAAATAAGATAAAGGTTTATTTTAAGCCGAGCGTTTCGCTCGGCTTTTTGCTTTTTAAAGGAAAGACTTAAAAATAAACGAAATGGGTTGAAAAATATTTATAAAAATGTTATATTTATAAAGTTAAAAGCAAATAAGCGGTTATAAGAAGCAATGTCGTATCAAAGGCGGCGGAATAATTTTTTGTTCCCGCCGTATATTAAAAGAGAAGCGTTATATGGATAAAAAGATTAAAAACCTAACGGAAACGTTAAAACAAGAAACGGGAATAGAGGTGGCTTTTTTCAATACCGACGGGGCGTGCATCGCCGGGCTTTCCGGCGCGAGCGAAACGGTAGACAAAAATATAGAAGGAGTTACGGCGGATACCGTCAACGGAAGAACTCTTTTCACCTTTATTTATAACGGCAAAAAAATTATAGGCAGGATTGCGGGAGTCGGAGAAACTCAAAAAAATTACGCGACGCTTATAAAACGCATCGCCGAAAACTATTCTCCCAAAGACGCGGACATAACGCGCGAAGAGTTTAACCGTTCTATTTTGTTCGGGAAACTCGATTATTCGCGTATAGGAATATACGCAGATAAATTCAATCTTCCGGAATGTCGTTGCGCGGCAATGATTATTTCCGCCGAGAACGGAAGAATAGAAAACGTAGTTCCCGTTTTGGAAACGTATGGCGGCTCTTCGGACGATTTTATTGTAAAAATAGACGAATCGAGTATTGCCTACGTGCGTTTCAGCGACGAAGAAAACGAAGATTATTGTTCGGTTGCGGAATATGCCGAATATCTTTCTCGGTCTGTATTCGAGGAAACGGGGATTAAACTCAAAATATACGTAGGCTCGACCGTAAAATCGGTCGCGTCGCTCGGCGCGTCGTTTGCGCAAGCGTCTTCCACCGTGCGTATGTGCAAAGCCGTTTCCGCAAAAGGAGATATACATTCGTTTAAAGAATATATCCTCATAAAGATGTTCGAAGACTTGCCTAAGTATAAACTTAACGAATATTTAGAAGTGCTTACCGATAACGACGCCAAGGATATTTTTCAAGACGAAGATATGATAAACACGGCGGAAGAATTTTTGGAAAACAGTCTTAACGTGAGCGAAACTTCGAGGAAACTCTATATGCACAGAAACACGCTTATGTATAGATTAGATAAAATCGAAAGGTCCACGGGGCTTAATATCAGAAAGTTTGCCGACGCGCTCACGTTTAGGTTTATAACGTTATTGAATAAACTCGTAAAGTAGGTAATATGGAACAAAAAAATCTTTCTAAAAATATAAAAAAGAAAATCATTATAGGAATAGTTATCGCGTTAGCGGTAATTATTTCTTTTACTTTGGGCTTTTTCACGAAAGTGTGGACGACGGGCGAAAAGGAGCGGACCGTCGCTTGGGTCATAAGCATGATAGACGGAAAGTATTATTGCGAAGAAGACGGAAAAGTAAAAGAATTTTCCGCCGAAGATTATGCGCAAGCGATAGTCGATTCGTTGCTCGATAAATATAGCGACTACTACTCGGCAGAACAGTATAGCGACGTTTTGGAAACGAACAAAGGAAACAACTACGGAGTGGGCGTTAAATTTTTGTCCGCGCAAACCGATAATACGCTGTTAGGAGTTACGGGTAACTCTCCCGCAGACAAAGCGGGACTTAAAGAGGGAGATAAGATTGTCGGCGGGAAAACCGCTTTGGGCGAGCGCGTGAATTTTGAAACGAAAGAGCAGGTTCTTTCTTTTTTGAGCAATATAGAAAAGGACGTCCGTTTCACGCTGTTTTACGTTAGGGGCGGCGCGGAAGAACAAGCCGTTTCTTTGGAAAAATCGGTGTTCGTCACTTCATACGTTAAATATTACGACAAGGAATCGGAATGCGGTTTTTATTCGCAGGGCTCTTCTTCCCCTTCCAAAACGGTAACTCCTTCGGTTTTTATGTCCTATTTAAACGACGACGAGGCGTATATTCGCCTTGAAGAATTTCACGGCGAAGCCTTTTCCCAAATGAAAACCGCGTTGCAATACATGAGAGAAAGAAATAAAAGCAAACTTATTTTGGACCTCAGAAACGACGGCGGCGGAAATATGGACGTTTTGTGCGATATTGCAAGTTTGTTTATAGAAGAAGACGACGCGCTTGTGGCGTTTGCAAAATATAAAGACGGAGAGAACAAGCAATTTAAAACGGGAAAAAGCAACTACGTAGACGGCATAGATAAAATTTGCGTAGTCGCAAACGAAAATACCGCTTCCGCGGCGGAATGTCTTATCGGTGTTCTTAAATACTACGGTTCCGCTTTTAACACGGACCGTTTGGTTATAGAGAAAAACGCGAGCGGCGTTGCTAAAACTTACGGTAAGGGCATTATGCAAACCACCTATACGAGGCTTGGCGGAGACGCGATAAAATTGACTACCGCATATATATATCAGCCCGACAAAGTCACTTCCATACACAAATGCGGATTTACGGCTACCGCGGAAAATTCAACGGAAAAAAACGCAGGAATTGTTCGCGCGACGGAAATTTTGAGAATGGGTTAAGATAAAAAAGAATTTAGCGAATCGAGAACCGCCGCGCTCGCCACGCCTTTAATCGGTTCGGTTCCGTATGCCGAGAGAGATTTCTCTCGGTTTTTTTCCGCATTCGAAAAGACGCCTGCGAAAGAGGAAATAAGTTCCGGCGTCAATTTAGAAAGCATATAACGCAAGTCTATGCGTTTATCGTAAAACGCGGCGAGCAGTTCGTTGATTTTCGTCAGTCCGTTATCGTTGAGTAAAAAATCTATAAGTTGTTTTATCGTTTCCATAATTCACCTATCATTTCAATATATGAGTCGCATACAATAAAATTGAGAACTTTTTCAGGGGGAAAGGTATGGAAGATTTTAATTCTTATTCCGAAAATAACGATAATTCCGCTAAAAATTTAACCGAATTGGTAACGCGACTCGCCGCTAAATTCGACGGGAAAAATCAAAACGAATTGCTTCGAGCAATATATAGCGAGGCTAAAAAAGGCAAAACGCAGGGCACTTTGACTAATGCCGATTTGGATAATTTTTCCAAGGCGATTTCGCCTTTTTTAGACGCTAAAAAGCGTTCCTTTTTATCGAAAATAACCGAAGAGTTGAAAAAAATTTAACCTCTTTCGGCAATGGATTTTATCGCTTTTACAAGGTAAGTCGCTTCTCTCGTTCCGTTTTGCGGCGCGAAACTGACTCTGACCAACCCGCTTTTGTCCGTGCCGAGTTTTTTGTGGCACAGCGGAGCGCAATGAAAGCCTCCGCGAACGGCAACGTCGAATTCGTCGTTTAATATTTGGGCGACTTCGTCGCTGTCTTTTCCCGTTATGGAAAAAGATACGATGCCCACGGGATTGGGCTCGGAGTAAACAGAAAGATTTTCTATGCGCCGCAACGCGTCGATGAGAGAAGCGGTGTAGTTAGTCAATATTTTTTTATGCAGAGAAAAATTTTGTTCCGCATAGCGTATTCCTTCGCCGAGCGAAGCGATTGCGGGGAGGTTGAGCGTTCCGCTTTCTAAACGTTCGGGGTATGCCGACGGCTGAAAAGAATTTAGCGATTCCGTTCCCGTCCCGCCGAAAATAACGGGGGATAACTCCGTTTGTTCGTTAAAAATCAACGCGCCGCTACCCATAATTCCGTATAAACCTTTGTGCCCCGCAAGAGCGAGCATGGAAACGCCGTCCTCTTCGAGGTTTATTTCGACGTGCCCGCCCGCTTGCGCGCCGTCGACCAGATACAGCAACCCCCTTTCTTCGCAAAGTTTGCCTATTTCTCTTATCGGCAAAACTTCGCCCGTAACGTTGGAAGCGCCCGTCGTTATAACCATATACGCGTTGCCGTTTGCTTTTTCGGCTATTGCGCGAACTATGTTTTTCGTGTCGTAAATAACGTCGAGCGAAATCAGACCTTTGCTTTGCAAATGCGTTAACGGTCTGAGAACCGAGTTGTGTTCGAGCGCGGTGGTTATAATTCTTCCGCCCGCTTTTAGCGAGCCGAAAATCGCAAGGTTAAGAGCCTCCGTGCAATTTTTGGTAAATATAACGCGCGATTTGTCCGCGCCGAAAAAATT
>CAYQLN010000025.1:0-9278 GCA_964418455.1 uncultured Christensenella sp. | reverse complement strand
GGAGAAGTTCGCCCGCGATTTTATACATGTTGGGAATCATAAGCAACAAGCCTTGGCTTGCCGTATAGGTCGTGGTCAACGCGCCTGCGGTAAGAGAGCCGTGAACCGCGCCCGCTGCGCCCGCTTCCGATTGCATTTCCGCCAAACGCAACGGTTGACCGAACATATTAACTCTGCCTGCGGCAGCCCATTCGTCGGCAACTTCCGCCATCGGAGAAGAGGGAGTTATCGGGTAGATAGCCGCAACTTCGCTGAACGCATAAGCAACGTGGCTGGCGGCGGTGTTTCCGTCGATAGTCATCTTTTTCATTTATCTGTGTCCTCCAAATATGTTTTAACGCTCGCGCCGAACATCCGACGCGTCGCTATTTATATCAAAGTAAATTATACAATTAAAAAGAAGAATAGTCAACATTAAAAAATGATTTTTTGCCGAAAACGACGAGCGATTTTTTTCAATAAGCGAAACGCGGCGCAATATTGCTTGAAAAAATTTCTATATTTTGATATACTAACCGAATAAAAGCATTTTAAAAGGAGAGATATGCCTTTAATAGAACTTGACGGAGTGAGTTTTTCTTATGAAAAAAATTCGCCCGTGCTTAAAAACCTTTCGCTTTCGGTAGAGAAAGGGAAATATATAGCCGTAGTCGGCAGAAACGGTAGCGGGAAATCCACGCTCGCAAAACTTTTGAACGGGTTGCTTTTGCCCGACGAGGGGACGGTTAAAGTGGACGGGCTTTCCACGTCGGATAAGAAAAACGTTTTCGAAGTTCGAAAACGCGTAGGGGTGGTTTTTCAAAACCCAGACAATCAACTCGTGTCTTCCGTGGTGGAAGACGACGTTGCGTTCGGCGCGGAAAACATAGGATTGCCGAGGGAAGAAATAGGCAAAAGAATAGATTTCGCGCTTGCCGCCGTCGGTATGGAAAAATTCAGAAAGGCTTCGCCGACAAGGCTTTCGGGCGGGCAAAAACAGAGGATCGCGATAGCGGGAGTGCTTGCGCTTATGCCGGAGGTTTTGGTTCTTGACGAATCGACGGCGATGCTTGACCCGAAAGGAAGAAAGGAAGTGCTTTCCGTTGTGAAGAAACTCAACGAAGAAAAAGGCAAAACGGTGCTGGCGATTACGCATTATATGGAAGAGGCGGCGGACGCGGACGAAATTATAGTTCTCGACAAGGGCAAAATCGCCCTCAAAGGCTCGCCGAAAGAGGTTTTTTCCAAAAAAGAGGAAATAAAGGCGTTGGGGCTGGAACTTCCGCCCGCCATGTCGCTCGCGGAAAAAATCGAAGGAAAAGGAATAATTCTTCCCGAAGGTGTTTTAACCGAGCAATCGCTTTTGGAGGCGTTATGCAGATTATAGTTAAAAATCTTTCCTATACTTACAGCGAAAAGAGCAAGGCTCTTGCCGTTCGCGCGATAAAAAACGTCGACCTGAATATAGAAGAGGGAGATTTTTTCGGCGTGGTAGGGCATACGGGCAGCGGAAAATCCACTTTCATTCAGCACCTTAACGGGCTTATTCGCTTGGAAAAAGGACACGGCTCTTTGGTCGTCGGAGAATACGACTTGTCGGATAAAAAATGCGACCTTCGTTCGCTGCGAGCAAAGGTCGGTATGGTTTTTCAAAATCCCGAATATCAACTTTTTGCGGAAACCGTTTACGAGGACGTTGCGTTCGGCATAAAAAATTTCATGCCGAATATTGGAAAGGAAGAAACGGACGCGCTTGTGCGGTCGGCTCTCGAAAGGGTGGGACTAAAATACGAAAAATACAAAGACAAGTCGCCTTTCGCCCTTTCGGGCGGGCAAAAACGCAGGGTCGCGATAGCGGGAGTTATCGCCGTTAATCCCGAAGTTTTGGTGCTCGACGAACCGGTCGCGGGGCTTGACCCGCAAGGAAAAAAAGAGTTTGTAGAACTTATTCGCGAATTGAAAAAAGGCTCGGTAAAAACGGTGGTCATAGTTTCTCACGATATGAACTTGGTCGCGGAAAATTGCAACAAAATCGCCGTTTTTAACGAGGGCGAAATATTTTCGGTCGGCTCGCCGAAAGAGGTTTTTTCAAGGAGCGAAGAATTGCTGAAAATCGGGCTCGATTTGCCCGTTACCGCAAAACTGACGAAGGCTCTTAAAGAGAGGGGAATTATCGTCGAAAACGACTTTACGGAAAACGATTTCGCGGAAAAACTTAAACGGGTTTTGGAAAAAAGAGGTGGCGAGCAATGAGGGACGTATCTTTCGGACAATATTATCCTGCGGAAAGTTTCGTGCACAAAATGGACGCGAGAATAAAAATTCTCGCCGCGATCGCTTATATAGTGGCGGTGTTTTTGGTTAAAAGTTTTCACTTTTTAGGGTTTGCGGCTTGCTTTGTTTTCGTTCTTATCGCCACGCTTTTTGCAAAAGTACCTTTTGGAAAAGTGCTGAGAAGCATTAAAGGAATTTTGTTTTTCGTAATATTTTCCGCGGTCATTCAAATATTTTTCAATCAAGGCGGAAAAGAACTTTTTTCTTGGTGGATTATAAGAATAACCGACGAGGGGCTTTTGAACGCGGCGTTCATTTTTTTAAGGATTTCCCTAATCGTTTTGGGCGCGTCGCTTTTAACGCTTACCACTTCGCCCGTGGAAATCGCAGACGGGATAGAGAGTTTGTTAAAACCTTTGTCTTGGCTCAAATTTCCCGTTCACGAGTTCGCGCTTATAATGAGCATAGCGTTGCGATTTATTCCCACGCTTATGGAGGAAACTGACAGAATTATAAAAGCGCAAAAATCGAGGGGCGCCGATTTCGAAAGCGGAAACGTTTTCAAAAGAGCGAAAGCGCTCGTTCCCGTGATGATACCGCTTCTCGTCAGCAGTTTCAGGAGGGAGGAAGAACTTGCCGACGCGATGGACGCAAGGTGCTATTCGGGCAGCAAAAATCGCACGAGATATAAAAAAATGAAAATGACTTATCGCGACCTGATAGGAGCGGGTTTCGTTGCCGCGCTGATTGCGGGCGTAGTGCTTTTGAACGGATATTATTTGTTTTTGGTGTGATATGAAAATAAAATTAACCGTGTCTTACGACGGAACGGATTTTTGCGGTTGGCAGGTTCAAAAAAACGGCGTTTCCGTTCAAGAAGTTTTGAACGACGCCATTGAAAAATTGCTCGGAGAAAAAGTTAAAACGGTCGGAAGCGGAAGAACGGACGCGGGCGTTCACGCGGAAGGACAGGTGGTTTCCTTTTCCGTCGAAAACGCTTCCGTTCCGCCGAAAAACTATGCGAAAGCGTTGAACGCGTTTTTGCCGGAAAGCGTTAAAGTCGTGTCGAGCGAAAGCGCGGACGAGGATTTTAACGCAAGGTATTCGGCAAAGCGAAAAACTTATGAGTATAAACTGTACAGGAGTTCGGTCGTTTTGCCGCTAAAAGAAAGGTATGCCGTCAGGGTGGAAGAAAAAGTTTCGGCAAACAAAATTGCCGAGGCGTTAAAAGAATTCGAGGGGGAAAAGGATTTTAAGGCGTTCTCCGCAAGCGGCGGCGGCGCGAAAACTTCGGTCAGAACGGTATATTCCGCAACGGTAGCGGAAAACGGAAAAGATTTGATTTTGCGGTTTTGCGGCAACGGATTTTTGTATAATATGGTTCGCATTATGTGCGGAACGGCTCTTGCTTATGCAGAGGGTAAAATTTCGCTGCTCGACATAAAAGCAATGTTTCAAACGAAAAAGCGTTCTCTCGGCGGAAAAACTCTTCCCGCAAAAGGGCTTACGCTCGTTTCGGTCGATTATTAAATTCAAAAAAAGATTAAAAATGCGGTTTTGCCGTTAAAAACGCTTGACTTATGGCTGGGCGGGTTATAGAATGTCAAGGCAAAACTCGATATGTCCTTTTTCGTCGGAGGGCGGTATCTCGTAAGATACGCCGGATAAGACGTGCGCGGTCGCGAAAAACCGTATTTTCGCGAAACAAGCCGCGTATGTTTTATTCGGCTTTTTTATATTAAAGGAGAATTATGAAAATTCAACTTAGCGAACATTTCGGATGCAGAAAACTTTTAAGGTTTACTTTTCCGTCTATAATAATGATGGTTTTTACGTCTATCTACGGCGTTGTCGACGGGTTTTTTATATCCAATTTCGTGGGGACGACGGAATTTGCCGCGGTAAATCTCATTATGCCGTTTTTGCAACTTCTGGGGTGTTTCGGGTTTATGTTCGGCGCGGGCGGGTCTGCGTTAGTGGCGAAAACGCTCGGGGAAAACCGCCCGGAAAAAGCCAATCGGATATTTTCTATGATAATATACGTCGCCGCCGCGCTCGGCACGATTTTTGCGATTCTCGGCGTGTTTTTGGTAAAGCCCGTTTCTCTGCTTTTGGGAGCGGACGAAAAATTGCTCCCTTTTTGCGAGGAGTACGGTAAAATCGTAGCGATAACGGTGCCTGCTTTTATGTTGCAAAACGCTTTCCAAAGTTTTTTGATTACCGCCGAAAAACCGAAACTCGGCTTGGCGATAACGGTCGCCGCGGGAGTGACCAATATGGTTTTAGACGCGTTGTTCGTCGCGGTGTTTAAGTGGGGCGTTGCCGGCGCTGCCGCGGCAACGTGCGTTGCTCAGTGCGTGGGCTGTTTTGCCGCGCTTATATATTTCGTGCGAAAAAACAACGGGCTTTTAAGGCTCGGGAAAACCGAGTTCGATATAAAAACGCTTTTAGTCGCGTGCGCCAACGGTTCGTCCGAACTCGTCAGCAACGTTTCCATGTCGGTCGTGGCGATACTTTATAACTTCCAATTAATGAAAATAGCGGGGGAGAACGGCGTTGCCGCCTACGGCGCGGTTATGTATGTAAGTTTTATTTTTACCGCGGTGTTTTTCGGCTATTCCGTAGGCGTTTCGCCCGTTATAAGTTTTCACTACGGCGCGCTTGACGAGGCGGAACTAAAAAGTCTTTTCAAAAGGAGCAACGCGCTGATCATTGCGGCGAGCGTCGTTTTGTCCGTAATATCGTTTTTGCTCGCCGCGCCGCTCGCGAAATTCTTTCTCGGCGCAGAAGCGGTTAAAAATAATCCCGAACTCATAGAAATGACCGTGTCGGCCTTTCGTTTTTATTCGGGCGCGGTTTTGTTCGGGGGCTTTTCCATATTCGGTTCGGCTTTTTTTACCTCGTTAAACGACGGCGCGGCGTCTGCTGCGATTTCTTTTATGAGGACGTTGGTTTTTCAGGTGGCTTCGGTGCTTGTTTTGCCGATGTTTTTGGGCTTGAACGGGGTTTGGGCTTCTTTGTTCGCCGCGGAAGTTCTCGCGGCGGGGGTCACGTTTGTTTTTTATCTCGCGATGAGAAAGAAATATAAATATTGATTTTGCCAAAACGATAAGGCGTTGTGTGAAAAATAAAATCGGGCACAATATATAGTTTTTTTGCCAAAAACGGCAAAAAATATGGCGAAAATCACGATAAAACGCTGAAAAACGCTTGACAAAGCCGAGCGATTGAGGTTAATATATTTAGGCGTTTATAAGGAAATTTGCGTTCAAACGGGATTAGCCCTCCCGAAAACCGAAAGTCGTGTAAGTAGGTTTGTTCGGCGAAAATCCTTAAAACCGATTAAGCATAATAATCAAGGAGAAAAAACCTATGAAAACTTATATGGCTCACGATAAAGACGTAGTCAAAAAGTGGTTCGTGGTAGACGCGGAAGGCGTTGCGCTCGGTCGCTTGGCGAGCCAAGTCGCAAAAGTTCTTTGCGGAAAACATAAACCTACCTATACGCCTAACGTAGATACGGGCGATTTCGTTATCGTTATCAATACCGATAAAGTTGTTTTGACGGGTAAAAAACTCGAAAAGAAATATTACAGATACCATACCGGTCATATCGGCGGACTTAAAGAAGTTCAATATAAAACTCTTATGGCAACCAAATCCGACCTTGCCGTTTACGAAGCGGTTAAGGGAATGCTCCCTAAAAACAGTCTTGGCAGAAAAATGCTCACCAAACTCAAAGTATATAAGGGCGCGGAACACAATCATCAGGCTCAAAAGCCCGAAGTTCTTAAATTGGTATAAGGGGTGATATTATGGCAAAAGCAACCAGCAAGAAAAAAGTTCAATTTTGGGGAACGGGAAGAAGAAAGAAGGCTATCGCCAGAGTTCGTTTAATCCCCGCAGGCGACGGAACAATCATAATCAACAAAAAAAGTCTTGACGAATATTTCGGTTTGGATACGTTGAAATATATCGTTAAACAACCTTTGGTTTTGACCGAAACTTCCGCTAAATACGACGTTATAGTTAACGTTTGCGGCGGCGGATTCACCGGTCAGGCGGGCGCTATAAGACACGGAATTTCCCGCGCGCTTTTAGTTGCGGAACCCGAAACGAGAGCCGCTCTTAAAAAAGAAGGCTTCTTGACCAGAGATTCCAGAATGAAAGAGAGGAAGAAGTACGGCTTGAAGAAAGCGCGTCGCGCTCCTCAATTCTCGAAAAGATAATCTTTCGGAAGAAAATTTTCCAAGAACACGGTTTTTGCCGTGTTCTTTTTCTATGTCTCTACAAAAAAACGAAACGCGCGCCGATGAAGAGTTTAACTTTCGGCGCGCGTTTTATAGGTCGGCGGACATTTTTGCGCTTTTTAAAATTTTTATTCGAAAAAAGGCAGATAAAGAATATCGGAGATTGTTTTTGCGGGATAAATCGCGAAAAACAATCAAACTTTTTCCTTTTGTTTTGCGTTTACTTTTTTAACGAAGTCGTCGTGAGAGCGCATTGCCGAAATCATTCCGAGTTGCAGCGGAGCGGATTTTGTTTTAGAAGGCTTGGAATCGTGCTCGGTTTTTTGCGAAGGGGGCTGAGGAGCGAGGTTTTTTAACAGAGAGGAAACAACCCCGAGCGCGTCGGGTTTTTCGGGCGCGGAGTTTTTTTCTTCCCTTTCGGCGGGGGAGGAGTTTTTATATAAATCGTAAAAAGAATTTATCAGGTTAAAAATGCCGAATTTGTTCAATTAGTCGCCTCCGTCGATAAAAAATGTTAAAAAAAACGAAATAAAACCATTGCAAAACCGCTTGCAATGTTATATAATATTTTATATTCTATATAAATAATTATATTCGGGTATTTTGCAATAATTCCCGAAAGTTGGAGAAGAAATGAAAAAAAGGTTACTAAAAATTTTTTCGTGCTTAACGCTTGTCGCGTTGTTGTGTTTGGGGCTTGTCGCGTGCGGCGGCTCTAATTGGGACGCGAGCAAGGTAACGTTAAAAACGATAACTGCCGAAACGGGCGAACAAGGCGGAATGGTTGCGCAAACGGAAAACTACGTTTATTTCATAAACGGCAAGGGCGATTCGAGCGGCGACAACACTCTCGGCGAACCGATAAAAGGCGCGCTTTATGCCGCGGACAAAAACGACCTTAGCAAAACAAGCGTTATAGTACCCAAACTTTTCGTCGCGAGCGATTATAACGCGGGGGTATACGTTTACGGCGGATACGTTTATTACGGCACTCCTTCTACCGACAAAAACTCTTCGGGAGAAATCGCGAAAGATGAGTTGTTGTTCGCGAAAACCAAACTCGACGGAACGGGGACGGAAATTCTTTTCAACGCGGGCGCTCTTTCGACGGAATACAGAATAGTCAAGGGTGCGGACGGCGCGGTTTATATCGTGTATTACGACAGCGCGAATTCGGCGATAAAAAGTTATAACGCGACTACGAAAGAAACAGTTGTCGTTGCGGAAAAAAACGTTGAGGCGGATAGCGAATCGTTAGACGAATATAAGTTCGCGGAAAACGCGGGAATTAACGACGCGGTCGTTTATTACACCACCGAAGTTTATTCTGCGGCATATAGCGAAGAAGACGCAAAAAGCGACGACTATTCGCGTTCGACCTATAATTACAATAAAGTTTATGCGTATAAAGTCGGCGACGGAAAGACTTCCGACAGCGCGGAAACCTACGGAGTTAACGTTTTAGACGGAAACAAAGTCGTTTTCGAAACTTACGCCGTTTCCAAAACCATCGGCAAATACGTTCAATATACCGTTACCAAAAACGACAGCGCGGGAAAAACCGATACCTATATAATAGACGGCGCGAAGTTGCACGGCAAAGATTTTTCTTCCGCGTTGAAAACAAACAATCAAGATTATTTGTCGGGTTCGGTTACCTATCTTGTTTCGGACTTGGACAGCGTTTATTATATAGATTCCACTAACCTTGTTATAAAGAAAACCACGCTTTTAGGCGAGAAAAACGATATTGCGGCAAACGTTAAAACGGTTGCGAAAGCGGATAACGCGAGTTCGCTGTATTTCGTTGAGGGTGATTATATTTATTATTCCACTAACGACGGCGATATAGCGAGAATTTATATAGGAAGCGAAAGAGCGGGAAAAACCGACGAATTGAAAGAACAAATCGTTTCGAGCGGTTCGGTTCTTACCGATTGGTTTGCGCCCAAACTCGTTAAATGGTCGGCAAGCGGTCAAGAAAAAGCATATTTGTTTTATGCTAATTCCGGCGACGAGGGACGTTCGTACGTTCACGCGGTTGCTCTTGGCGGGGCAATAGAAGCGGAAGATACCGATGACGACGGCGAAAACGATAAGTGGTCTTTGAAAGGAAACGTTATGCTCGGAGAGATGACGAACGCCGACAAAGCCGCCGTCGTAGACGCGAAAATAACCGCGATTTCCGAAGATTTCGACGATAGCGGAAGACTTGTTTTCGACGAGGACGAAAGCGGAGCGACCGTATACGACGTTAAAAGAATTAAAGGAGCGAGGACGCTTGTAGATTCCTATAAAGACACCGCCGTTTACGACTTGATTTCCGAAGATAGTTTTGCCGCGTTGGAAAAATATGAAAACGCGCTTGCGATAAGCAAAAAACTTGCTCTTCTCGAAGGGTTTAGCGACAAAACGGAAACGGAAAAGAACGCGCTTTCTTCTGCTTATCAAGAAGCGAAAACTCTTATAGAAAGCATTTTCAATGCCGACGACAGCGAAGGACATTCCGATTACGAAGCGATTTTGGATATAGTTGTTAAAAACTTAAACTACGAATACGGAATAGCAAAAGAGTTCTTCGCCGAAAGTTAAATTAAAATCCGCCGAAAAAGTTATACTTTTTGAAAATAGCAAAAAATAGTCATGATTTATTCATGGCTGTTTTTTATTGTTCTATATTTTAGTAAATTTACCAAACAACGGTTTTGTCGATCTTTCTTGATGTTCTGTCCCTATTCTTCTATTCTGGCGGAGCAAACGTAAAGTAAAACGATT